>VAXX01000133.1:10358-20512 GCA_005885115.1 Actinomycetota bacterium
TGCTGGTCGACGGCGAACAGGATCTTCCCGTTCTCGATCGCCTTGGCCACGTCGGCGTTGAGGTCGAAGGTGGCCAGCTTCGCCGAGGATCCGGCGTCCGCGATGGCCTGTTCGGCGATGACCGCGACCTGCCCGCCGAGCGTGACGACGCCGTCGATCGACTTGTCCTGCTGGAGCTTGGACTTGATGGTGGCCTGGGCCGCGGGCAGGTTGTTGTTGTCGACCTGCAGGTTGGTGGTGGTACCGCCGAGCGCCGCCTGTACCGCCGCGCAGCGCTGTTCCAGCGCGACGTTGCCGGCCTCGTGGATCACGCAGATCACGTTCTTCACTCCGGATGCCTTGAGCTGGTTGCCGATCGCGGTACCGGCGACGGACTCGTCGGACCCGAAGTGGCTCAGCGCGCCGAACTCCTTGGAGCGCGAGCCGCCGGAGTTGATGGTGATGACCGGGATGCCGGCGGACACCGCGCGCTGGATGGACGCCTTCAATGCGTCCGGGTTGGCCATCGACACGACCAGACCGTCGACCTTCTCGTTGACCGCCGCGTCGATCAGTTGCGCCTGCTTCTGCGGATCGCCGTCGCTCTGGTAGTTGACGGTGTCGCCCATGTCCCTACCGGCCTGTTCGGCACCGTTCTTCACGATGCTCCAGAACGCGTCGCCGCTGGATCCGTGGGTGACCCCGGCGATCTTAAAGCCGTACTTTCCGGCACCGCCGCCGGCCGCGTTGCCCGCCGGCGGCTTGTTCACCGCGTTGCTGCTGGTACAGGCGGCCAGGAGGAGCAATGACGCGGCGAGGATGCCCGCTTGGAATCGTCGGTTCATGGCGTTGCCTTTCGGGGGGTGTACCGCCGTCAGGTGGCGGTCGGGAAGTGGTAGCTGGCCGCCACCGGGTGCTCGACGTGCGGCCAGCGGGCGGTGACGACCTTGGCGCGGGTGTAGAACGAGACGCCCTCCGGCCCGTGCACGTGCTTGTCGCCGAACAGCGAGTCCTTCCAGCCGCCGAAGGAGTAGTAGGCCATCGGCACCGGGATCGGCACGTTGGTTGGCGTTGATGAGCGCGATGGCCTCGTCGAGGGTACCGACGCGGGTGACGACGAGGACCGGACCGAAGATCTCGTCCCGGTACGCGGCCATCTCCGTGGTGACGTGGTCCAGGACGGTCGGGCCGAGGAAGAACCCGTTCTCGTACCCCGTGACGACCAGTCCCCGTCCGTCGGCCACCAGCGTCGCGCCCTGCGCGGTGCCCGACTCGACGTACCCGGTGATCCGCTCCTTCGCCTCGCGGGTGACCACCGGGCCCATCTCGCTCGACTCATCCCGGCCGGGGCCGACCTTGACCGTGGAAGCCTTGTCGCGCAACACGTCCACCAGCGCGTCACCGGCCTCGCCGACCGCGACCGTCGCGGACACCGCCATGCAGCGCTGCCCGGCGGAGCCGAACGCGGCGGCGGTGAGGTGACCGGCCGCGAAGTCCAGATCGGCGTCGGGGAGGACGACGGCGTGGTTCTTCGCCCCGCCCAGCGCCTGTACCCGCTTTCCGGCCGCCGACGCGCGCCCGTGGATGTACCGGGCGATCGGGGTCGACCCGACGAACGAGACAGCGGCGATCCGCGGTTCGTCCAGCAGTGCGTCGACGGCCACCTTGTCGCCGTGTACGACGTTGAACACCCCGTCGGGCAGCCCGGCCTCGGCCGTGATGTCGGCGAGCAGGGACGCCGTCAGCGGCGCCCACTCCGGCGGCTTGGCGACCACGGTGTTGCCGGCCGCGAGGGCGGGCGCGATCAGCTCCGCGGCCATCGTCAGCGGCCAGTTCCAGGGCGTGATGATGCCGTAGACCCCACGCGGGTAGTGCCGGGCCAGGACGAGCTTGCTCGGGCTGGCCGAGGGCAGCACGCGGCCTTCCAGGCGTTTCAGGTCCTCGGCGGCGATGCGGAAGTACTGGACCGCCTCCTCGACCTCGCCGACGGCCTCGGCCTTCAGCGGCTTGCCTTGGTGGCGAACAGGACGGTGGTACGCCGGGACAGTGACGCGTTTCCCCAGTCCTGGAAGGCTTTCGACGCCGCGTCCACGGCGCTCTGTACGTCCGCCGGCTCGGCCAGGAGCACCTGCGCCTGCTGGGCTCCGGTGGCCGGGTTCCACACCGGTCCGGTCCGGGTGGAGGCGCCCGAGGTGGCCGCCCCGGCGATCCAGTGCTGGATGGTCCGCACGTCACTCCCCTCTCGACAGGTACGTCCGCTGGGCCGCTTTGGCCCGCTCGTACGCGGTGCGCGCTTTCCGCGTGGTGTCCAGACCGGACACCTCCGCCACCGGTACGTCCCACCACGCCTGGCTGTCCGGTGCGCCGACGAGCGGGTCGACCTCCACGTGCACGACGGTGGTCCGGTCGGCGTCCTTGGCCTTGCGCAGCGCGGTGCGCAGCTCGTCCACTGTGGACACCCGGAGTACCTGGGCGCCGAGGCTCTCCGCGTTGGCGGCCAGGTCCACCGGCAGTACCCCGCCGTCCAGCCGGCCGCTTTCCGACCGGTACCGGTACGCGGTCCCGAACCGTTGGGCGCCGACCGATTCGGAGAGCCGGCCGATCGAGGCGAACCCGTGGTTCTGGACCAGGACGACGATGAGCTTGACCCGCTCCTGTACGGCGGTCACCAGCTCCTGCGCCATCATCAGGTACGAGCCGTCGCCGACCAGGACGAAGACGTCCCGGTCCGGGGCGGCCAGCTTGACGCCGAGGCCGCCGGCGATCTCGTACCCCATGCAGGAGTACCCGTACTCGACGTGGTACCCCTTCGGGTCCCGGGTACGCCACAACCTGTGCAGGTCACCGGGCATCGAACCGGCCGCGCATACGACGACGTCGCGGGCCTCGGAGACCTCGTTGACCGCTCCGAGCACCTCGGACTGCGCCGGCAGCGGGGTGTGCCCGAGGTGGTACGCGGACTCGACCGCGGCGTCCCACTCGTGTGCCAGCGCGGTCGCCCGCTCGCGATAGGCCGCCGACGTTTCAACACCGGCCAGCGCCGAGGACAGCGCCTCCAACGCCCGGCGGGCGTCGGCGACCACCGAGACGCCGGTGTGCTTGGCGGCGTCGAAGGCGGCGATGTTCACGTTGACGAAGCGCACCCCCGGCGCGGCGAACACGGTCCGCGACGCGGTGGTGAAGTCGCTCCACCGGGTACCGACGCCGAGCACCACGTCCGCCTCCCGGGCCAACGCGTTCGCGGCGGTCGTCCCGGTGGCGCCGACCGCACCGACCGACCGGGGGTGGTCGTAGCGCAGCGATCCCTTCCCCGCCTGGGTTTCGGCGACCGGGATCCCGGTCTGCTCGGCGAAGGTACGCAGCGCCTCGGTGGCCTCCGAGTAGATGACGCCGCCGCCGGCCACGATCAGCGGCCGCTGCGCCGAGCGGAGTACGGATACTGCCCGGGCCAAGGCTTCGGGCTCCGGCACCGGGCGCGGCACCTGCCACACCCGGGGAGCGAACAGCTCGTCCGGCCAGTCGTACGCCTGGGCCTGCACGTCCTGGGGCAGCGCGATGGTGACCGCGCCGGTGTCGGCCGGGTCGGTCAGCACCCGGGCGGCCCCGAGCAGCGCGGCGGGTAGCTGCTCGGGGCGCCATACCCGGTCGAAGAACCGGGACACCGGGCGGAACACGTCGTTGACGCTGACGTCGCCGAACCGCGGATCCTCCAGCTCCTGCAACACCGGGCTCGCCACCCGGGTGGCGAAGACGTCGCCCGGCAACAGGAGTACGGGCAGCCGGTTCACCGTGGCCAGCGCCGCACCGGTGACCATGTTGGTCGCGCCGGGGCCGATCGAGGTGGTACAGGCCAGGGTGGACAACCGGTTGCGCATCCGGGCGAAGCCCGCCGCCGCGTGTACCATCCCCTGTTCGTTGCGCCCCTGGAGATATGGAACCGAACCGCCGGCCAGCTCCGCTTCCAGCAGCGCCTGGCCGATCCCGGCGACGTTGCCGTGCCCGAAGATGCCGAAGCAGCCCTCGATCAGCCGGTGCCGTACGCCGTCGCGCTCGGTCCGTTGCGCGGCGAGGAAACGGACGACCGCCTGGCCGACGGTGAGCCTCATGGGACCAGCCCCCTTCCGGGTCGCGCGGCCCGGGAACCCGGGTACGCCATCGGCAGCCGGGGATCGACCGGCTGGTCCGGCCAGGTACCGCGGATCCACGCGTGGGCCGGGTCGTCACTGATCAGCCAGGCGCGCTCGCCCGGGCCGGCCATGACGTTGAGGTAGTACAGGTCGTATCCGGGCGTGGCCATGGCCGGGCCGTGCCACCCGTAGGGGATCAGCACCACGTCACCGGTACGCACCTCGGCGAGGACGTCGATCGGCCGGGCGTCACTGGCGTACACCCGTTGGTACGCCATGCCACCGCCCGCGACCTCGTAGTAGTAGATCTCCTCCAGCACCGACTCGCCGGGCCGTTCCTCGTCATGCTTGTGCGGCGACCGCGAAGTTGTTGACCTGACGCGAGCACGGCCCGGCACCGCGCAGCTCGACCGGTACCTGCTCGGCGCTGACGTACCGGAACGGCGGCCGCCGCCGGGCCCGCGCCGACACCAGCACGAACCGCCCACCATCCACAGTGGACACAGTCAGCCCGCTGTCCCTTGGTACGTAAGCGAAGTCGCTCACCCCGGTGAACACGCTGTCCCGCCCGGTCAGCTCCGCGCCGTCCGGGCCGGACTCGATGGTGCACGACCCGGCCAGCGGTAGCACCACGAACTCGGCGTCCCCGGTCTCGACCCGGTGGCTCCCGTCGGCGGCCAGGTCGAGCACCCGCAGGCCGGAGAAGCCCCAGCCGGCCGACTCCGGCGTCACGTCGACGAGGTACGTCACGACTCCCCCAACGGGGCCAACGCAGGGCGTACCAACGAGACCGCGGCGTCGACGGCGCCGGACACGTCCCCGTCCGGCGGGTACAGCAACGCCCGGCCGACCACCAGACCGCGTACCCCGGGCAGGGTCAGCGCGTCCCGCCACCGGGCGTACGTCTCGTCGGGATGCCCGGCCGGGTCCCCGCCCAGCAGCAGCGCGGGCAGGGTCGTCGCGGCCATCACGGTGGCCATGTCCTCGACCACGGGCAGCTTCAGCCAGGTGTACGCACTCGTCACGCCCAGCGCGCTGACCACGCCCACAGACTTCGCGACGGCCGGTGCGCTCAGATCGTTGACCACCCGCCCGTCCACCCGACGGCACCAGAACGGCTCGACCATCGCCATCACGCCACACGAGGCCAGCTCGCTGACCGCCCGGCCGCTGGCCGAAAGCGTCGCGGCGGTCGCCGGATCGTCGGGATCGATGCGGGTGAGCATCTTCCCGCCATCGAAGCCCATCGAGGCGACCGTCGCCGCGTCGTACCCGGTGAACCGGTCGTCGATCTCGAACACGGTTCCGGCCAGGCCCCCGCGGTTCATCGAGCCGATCGCCACCTTGCCGTCGATCGCGCCGAGCAGCAGCAGGTCCTCTGGCGTCGGGCACCGCCCGTACCCCCAACGAACCGCGCCCCGGGTGGTCGGCGGCGACCAGCATCAGCCGCCCGTCCGGACCCAGCAACGGCCGGCGTACCCGCGCCGCCGCGGCCTGCGCCACCGCACCCGGCCGGGTCGCCCGCACCTCCCGCAACCGCGCGAAGTCCAGGTCAGACACTGGAAACCTCAAGCAGGCTCTCGACCTCGTCCGTGGTCGGCATCGCGGTCGAGCACTCCAGACGGGACGCGACAATCGCGCCGGCCGCGTTCGCGAAGCGCAGCACCCGTTCCAGCGGCCAGCCGGCGAGCAGACCGTGGCACAGCGCGCCGCCGAACCCGTCCCCGGCACCGAGTCCGTTGACCACGCCGACCGAAACCGGTGGTACCTCGACGGTTTCGGTAGGCGTACCGGCCAGAACGCCGTTGGGGCCCTGTTTCACCACGGCGAGGTCGACGCCAGCGGCGAGCAACCCGCGCACCGCGCGGTGCGGATCGCGTTCCCCCACCGCTATCTCGCACTCCTCGAGGTTGCCCACGGCGACGCTCACGCCGGGCAGGGCGCGCGCCACCTCGGTCCGCGCGGCGGCGGCGGAGGGCCAGAACATCGGCCGGTAGTCCAGGTCCAGCACGGTCAGCGGCCGACGGCCGCGGGCGGCCCAGGCGGCGTGGTGGGCGGCCCGGCTGGGCTCCTGCGACAGTCCCGTGACGGTGGCCCAGAAGACCCCGGCGGTACGGATGGCCGTCAGGTCCAGCTCGTCGGGTTCGATGACGAGGTCCGGCGCCTTGGGCAGCCGGTAGAAGTAGAGCGGGAAGTTGTCCGGCGGGAACACCTCGCAGAAGGTGATCGGGGTCGGCAGTCCGGGCACCGGGCGCACGTACCGGTCGTCCACGCCAAGTTCGGTCAGCGCGCGATGGATGAAGGTACCGAAGGGATCCGCGCCGGTACGGGTGATGACGGCGGTACGCCGTCCGTGCCGCGCGGCCGCGACCGCGACGTTGGTGGCGCTGCCGCCGAGGAACCGGCCGAACGTCGTCACGTCCGCCAGGGCCACGCCGACCTGGAGTGGATAGAGGTCCACGCCGATCCGGCCCATCGTGATCACGTCGAAGACGTTCATCGATTCCCCTCCCGTACCGGTGGGATGTCCAGAAGCCTGAGCCTTCCGGTGCGGAGAAGTCAACAGTTTGACTTGACATTCGGCCAATCATGGTGACAAACTTCGGCGATTGTTCGCCCGTCCGTTCCTGGAGCGCCACCGATGCCCCTGCCCCGCATCGCGATCGACCGGTCCAGCCCGGTCCCGCTGTACTTCCAGGTGAGCCGGTGCCTGGAGGAGGCGGTCGACCGGGGCGACCTGCTGCCCGGCGAGCGGCTGCCCAACGAGATCGAGTTCGCGCAGTCCCTGGCGATCTCCCGACCGACCATGCGCCGGGCGCTGGACGACCTGGTGGAGAAGGGGATGCTGACCCGCAAGCAGGGCGTCGGTACCCGGGTGGCCAGCGCGCAGGTACGTCGCCGGGTGGCGCTGACCAGCCTGTACGAGGACCTCAGCGCCGCCGGCCGTACCCCGCGGACCAAGGTGCTACGGCTGGACGCCGAGCACGTCGACCGGCACGCCGCCCGGGCCCTCGGTACCCCGCTGGACGCCCCGCTGGTGTACTGCGAACGGCTGCGGTACGCCGACGGCGGGCCCCTGGCCATCATGCACAACTGGCTGCCCGGCCGGTTCCACGACATCACCGCCGCCGACCTGGAGGAGCGCGGCCTGTACCAACTGCTCGGCGAGCGCAACGCCCGGCCGGCCGTGGCCAGGCAGCGGATCACCGCGCAGGCGGCCGGCGCGGCCGAGGCCCGGCTGCTGGGCATCCGGCGCAACGCCCCCCTGATCAGCATGCGGCGCACCGCGTTCGATCCGGCCGGACACCCGGTCGAGTTCGCCGAGCACCTCTACCGTGCCGACCTGTACGCCATCGAGGTCACCGTCCACAACCGTTGAGGAGCAAGGGATGCCACTGGTCGACCGGCCGGACAACCGCAGTCTCGAGTACCTCGTCGCCGGACCGCCCGACGGTACGCCGCTGGTGTTCCACCACGGCACCCCCGGCGCCGCCGTCGCACTCCCCGCGCTCGTCGACGCCGCCTCGGTACGGGGACTGCGGTTGGTCACGTACGCCCGCCCGGGGTACGGCGGCTCGACCGCCCATCCCGGCCGCTCGATCGCCGACGCGGCCGCCGACACGGCGGCGGTCCTGGACGCGCTCGGCGCCGGTACCTTCGTCACGCTCGGCTGGTCCGGCGGCGGCCCGCACGCGCTCGCCTGCGCCGCGCTGCTCCCCGACCGGTGCCTGGCCGCAGCCTCCGTCTCCGGGGTCGCGCCCTACGACGCCGAGGGTCTGGACTGGTCGGCGGGGATGGCCGCGGAGAACCTCGCGGAGTTCGCCGCGGCCGCGGCCGGCGAAGCGGAGGAGTTCGCCGACTACCTGGCGCGCACCTTCCGAACGGCGCTCGGGACCGGGATCGGCGGCTGGCGCGACGACGACCTCGCCTTCGTTCGGGACTGGGGCGTCCCGCTCAAGGCCCGGTGCCCGGTCAGCGTCTGGCACGGCGGCCAGGACCGGATGGTGCCGTTGCACCATGGCCGGTGGCTGGTCGCCAACTGGGACGGCGCGCGCGACCGGCTACAGCCCGGGGACGGGCACCTCACGCTGGCGGCGGCCGGGTTCGCCGACGTGCTCGACGATCTGCTGCGTGACGCGTGAGTCCGCGTATGGTGGGTACGGGAGGCGGGGATGAAGGGCGACCGGGTCGAGATCGTCGTGGAGACCGGTGGTGAGCCGCGTACGTACGAGGTCAGCGCGACCCGGGCCGGACGACGGGTCGAGGTGACGATCGTACGGGGCGTGGTGACCGTGTCCGAGGTGACCCGGGGCGGCAGCGTCACCCGTACCGCCCGGTTCATGGCCAGTCGCCTGCTGGGCCTGGTCGCGCACCCCGCGCCGCGCCCGGCCCCGCCCGACGACCTGGCCTCCGGCGACGGCCGCCGGCGCCCACCCGAGCCCGATCCCGCCGCAGCGAAGACCGAGTCCCGAGGGAGACCATCATGACCAGCGTCCCGCCCGGACCAGCCGGCGTACCCGCGACCCCGGCGGCCGGTGCCGAGGTGCCCGCGCGGCCGACCGTGACCGTCGCCACCTACCCCGACTACGCCTCGGCCCAGCGGGCCATCGACTACCTGTCCGACAACCAGTTCCCGGTCGAGCTGACCTCCATCGTCGGTACCGACCTGCGGCTGGTGGAGCGGGTCACCGGCCGGCTCACCACGGCCCGGGCGGCGCTGGCCGGCGCGGTGAGCGGCGCCTGGTTCGGGC
The DNA here is from genome assembly GCA_005885115.1 of Actinomycetota bacterium. Classification (GTDB taxonomy): domain Bacteria; phylum Actinomycetota; class Actinomycetes; order Mycobacteriales; family Micromonosporaceae; genus AC-43. The sequence continues at coordinate 19,216 of VAXX01000133.1, forward strand.
TGTTCATCGGGTTGCTGTTCGGCCTGTTCAGCCGCTCGGCATGGTGGGCGGTACTGGTCGTCGCGGTGCTGATCGGCGCCGCGTGGGGCGCCGCCTTCGGCGCCGTGGCGCACGGGATGACCGGTGGCCGACGGGACTTCAGCTCGACCAGTACCTTGCAGGCCGCCCAGTACGCGGTCGCCGTCGACGCCGAGTACGCCGACCAGGCGCGCCAGCTCGTCACCCGGCTGACCTGGCAGGCCAGCGGCGCCGAGTGACGTTTCCGCGGCCGTACCGGCGGCGTAGAGTCGCAGGCGGTGGGTCTTCCGGTGTCCAGGGGAGCGGACGGCGACAGGAGGACACCATGTTCGTACAGGTCATCGAGGGCCACGTGGCCGACCGCGAAGAACTGAAGGCGTCGATCGACCACTGGCACAATGAGCTGGCCCCCGGCAGCGTCGGCTGGCTCGGCAGCACGTGCGGGGTCACGGCCGACGGCATGTTCGTCATGCTCGCCCGGTTCGAGTCGGCCGAGGCGGCCCGGCGCAACAGCGACCGCCCCGAACAGCACCAGTGGTGGATGGAGACGGCGAAGCTGTTCGCCGGCGACGTCACGTTCCACGACTCGCCGGACGTACTCACCTTCCTCGAGGGCGGCTCCGACCGGGCCGGCTTCGTCCAGGTGATCCAGGGTCGCAGCCGCGATCCCGAACGGCTGAGCCGGATGTTCGACGAGGCCACGATGGCGCAGCTGCGCCAGGCCCGGCCGGAGGTCATCGGGGGCCGCTGATGAGCGATCTGCGGTACCACGACCTCACGCAGCCGTGGCTGTTCGCACCCAGGTAGGAGTGGTACGTGGACCTCGTCGAGTTGTACCGCCGTGGGCTCGCCGGCTTCACCGACCGGGTCCGGCAGGTCCGGCCGGACCAGTGGACCGTACCCACGCCGTGCGCCGACTGGGACGTCCGGGCGCTGGTGAACCACGTCGTGGGCGAGCAGCGGTGGACCGTACCGCTGCTCGCCGGGGCGACGATCGAGGAGGTCGGTGACCGCTTCGACGGGGACGTACTGGGCGCGGATCCGGCCGCCACAGCGGCCGCCAGCGCTACCGAGTCCGCCGAGGCGGTATCCGCTCCCGGCGCACTCGACCGGACCGTCCACCTGTCCTTCGGCCAGACCCCCGCGACCGAGTACGTCAGCCAACTGCTCGCCGACCACCTGATACACGCCTGGGACCTCGCGGTCGCGATCGGCGCCGATCCCCGGCTGGACCCCAACCTGGTACGCGCCTGTGCCGAGTGGTTCACCGAACGGGAGG
>VAXX01000134.1:0-3926 GCA_005885115.1 Actinomycetota bacterium
TACGTGGGCTCCAGCAGGATCGCGAAGTCGGCCGCGAGCCACTCCGGCCGTTCCCGCGCCACGATGGTCAGCCCGTTCTTGGCGGCCGCGACCTCCTCGCACTCGTAGAAGAAGTAGGTCACGTCGTGCCGGGGCGCCGGCAGGGTGGCCGCCAGGTGCAGGGCCAGGGCGGTACCGGACTTCATGTCGGAGGTACCACAGCCGTGGATCGAATCACCGTCCACAGTGGACGGCCAGTTTCCGGCCAGCGGTACCGTGTCCAGGTGCCCCGCGAGCACGACGCGGCCGGGCCGGCCCAGGTCGGTACGGGCGACGACGGTGTTGCTCAGCCGCTCGACGGTCAGGTGCGGTTTGTCCCGCAGGGCGGCCTCGACCGCGTCCGCGATCTCGCGCTCGTTGCCCGAGACGGATTCGATGTCCACCAGCGCCCGGGTCAGCGCGACCGGATCGTTGAGTACGGCAGGGTCAAGAGTCGCCACGCCGTCGAGATTAGTAGGGTGCTGCTGTGCACGAGTTCCTCAGCTCCCCCGCGTGGGGTACCGGCCTGGCCACCGTCACCGCCGAGGGGCAGGTGCTGGACACCTGGTACCCGACCGGGCGGCTCGGCCTGGGTCAGGCGCCGGTCGACGATCCCGGGTTCGACGCGACGCTGATCGGCGACCGGCCGCTGGCCGGGCTGCGGACGGTCCAGGTACGTACCGTCGTCGGATCGCTGGTCGACCCGCCGGAGGACGCGTACGACGCGTACCTGCGCCTGCACCTGCTGTCCCACCGGTTCGTCAAGCCGCACCAGACCAACCTGGAGGGGATCTTCGGGCTGCTCGCCAACGTCGCCTGGACCTCGGCCGGCCCGTGCCCGCCGGAGCGGGTGGACGAGCTGCGGCTGCTGGAACGGGCGGCCGGGCGGCAGCTGAACATCTACGGCATCGACAAGTTCCCCCGGATGGTCGACTACGTGACCCCCAGCGGCGTACGGGTGGCCGACGCGGACCGGGTACGGCTGGGCGCCCACCTGGCGAGCGGGACGACCGTGATGCACGAGGGATTCGTGAACTTCAACGCCGGTACGCTCGGCAACTCCATGATCGAGGGCCGGGTGTCGGCCGGCGTCGTGGTCGGCGACGGCTCCGACGTCGGCGGCGGGTCCTCGATCATGGGTACCCTCTCCGGCGGCGGCAAGGAGACGGTCCGGATCGGCGAGCGCTGCCTGCTCGGCGCGAACGCCGGGATCGGCATCTCCCTCGGCGACGACTGCGTGGTCGAGGCCGGGTGCTACGTGACCGCCGGCTCCAAGATCACGCTGCCCAACGGCGAGGTGGTCAAGGCCGCCTCGCTGTCCGGTGCCGACGGGATCCTTTTCCGGCGCAACTCGGTGTCCGGTGCGCTGGAGGCGGTCGCACGTACCGGCCGGCAGGGCATCGCGCTCAACGCCGCGCTGCACGCCAACGACTAGCCCGCGTACCGCCCCGGCTACCACCAGATCCGCTCGCCGCGGGAGGCACCCCACGGGGTGTCCGCGCGGGCGAACACCGTCGCCGGCTCGCGGACCGACTCCGGCTCGATGTCGTCGGCGAACGGCTCGCGGTGGGGGCGCAGGCCCAGTCCCTCGACCCCGACCGGGCGGTCCGCGTCCACCGGGAAGTCGTCGTCCGGCCGGGGCCAGCGCCGCCAGCGCCCGATGCCGACCGCACCCACCAGCAGGAGTACGCCCAGGATGAACACCGTCCCGTTGCGTACCGGGACCGCCGGGTCGATGTGGTGCCCGGCGATGCCGAACGGGTGCCCGAACAGGTGCAGCATCGTCCTGGGGAAGAACAGCAGCCCGAGGTAACTCGCGGCGTACCCGAACCCGGTGACGACCGCACCCAGCGGCGAGAACCGCAGCGTGCCGAGGATCCCCAGGAGCAGCCCGGCGCCGGCCAGGACCTGTACCGGTCGGACGAGACCGGCGGGGTCGAACATGCCGGTACCCGCGGCGTCGGTGAACACCTGGACGGACCGGGCCTGGCCGATCGCGAGCAGAATCCAGGCCAGGGGCGCGATGACGACGGCTGCGATCAAGGTACCGATGTGACGCATGGCGGACACCGTATCGGTATTCGTCGTCTCAGCCTAGACGGTTGACGGCGGATTCTATCCGTTCATCTGAGGCGGTCAGGGCGAGGCGGACGTACCTTACCCCGGCTGGCCCGTAGAAACTACCGGGCGCCACGAGAACACCACGGGCGGCGAACCAGTCCACGGTCGTCCAGCAGTCCTCGTCGCGGGTCGCCCACAGGTACAGCCCGGCCTCGGAGTGCTCGATGGTGAAGCCGGCCTTCTCCAGAGCGGGGCGCAGCAGGGCGCGCCGTGCGCGGTACCGCTCGCGCTGCGCTGCGACGTGCGTGTCGTCGCCCAGGCCGGCCGCCATCGCCGCCTGTACCGGTGCCGGCACGATCATCCCGGCGTGCTTGCGGACCGCGAGCAGCTCCCCGACCAGGGCCGGGTCGCCGGCGACGAAGCCGGCCCGGTACCCGGCGAGGTTGGAGCGCTTGGACAGCGAGTGCACCGCGAGTACGCCGCGGTAGTCGCCCCCGCACACCGACAGCACCGAGGTGGGCGCCACCTCCCAGCCCAGCGTCAGGTAGCACTCGTCGCTGGCGACGACCGCGCCGCGCTCGCGCGCCCAGTCGACCACCTTGCGCAGGTGGGCCGGGGGCAGGACGCGACCGGTGGGGTTACCCGGCGAGTTGAGCCAGATCAGCTTGACCGGTGCCGGGCCGAGCGCGGTCACCGAGTCCGACCGGACCACGGTGGCGCCGGCCAGCCGTACGCCGACCTCGTACGTGGGGTAGCACACCGACGGGATCACCACCGTGTCGCCCGGCCCGATCCCCAGCAGCGTGGGCAGCCAGGCGACCAGCTCCTTGGAGCCGATCGTCGGCAGGACGCCGAACCCGGGCGCCGCCCCGCACTGCTCGGCGACCCAGCCGGTGATCGCCGCCCGGAGCGCGGCGGTACCCATGGTCAGCGGGTAGCCCGGCGCGTCCGAGGCGGCCGCCAGGGCGGCCCGGATCGCCGGGGGTACCGGGTCCACGGGCGTACCCATGGACAGGTCGACAAGGCCGTCCGGGTGGGTACCGGCTCGGGCCTTGGCGGGCTCGAGCAGGTCCCACGGAAAGTCCGGCAGGTCCGCCGAGCGGCTCAGGAAGCCGCTCAGTGATCCGCCTCACGCGGCGGCTGCGCGGCCACGAACGCCGCGTCCTTGTCGATCTTACCGACCTTCGACGCACCGCCCGGCGAGCCCAGGTCCTCGAAGAACTCGTAGTTGGCCGCCGTGTAGTCCTTCCACTGGGCCGGTACGTCGTCCTCGTAGAAGATCGCCTCGACCGGGCACACCGGCTCGCAGGCACCGCAGTCGACGCACTCGTCGGGGTGGATGTAGAGCATCCGGTTGCCCTCGTAGATGCAGTCGACCGGGCACTCCTCGATGCACGCCTTGTCGAGCAGATCGACGCACGGCTCGGCGATGATGTAAGTCACGGCAATCCTCTTTCGCACCAGCGCAGCGGCCGCGTTCCCCCGCGGCGGTCACAGCCTAGTATCCCGCTGGGGAAGGGGTCGATCGTGCTGGGGCCAGATGATGTGGGACACCGGGTGGTGGTACGCCGCATTGTTGGGGTACGCGGCAATCGTCCCCAGTTTTCCGACGCCCTCGGCGAGTTGATCTCGTACGACTCGACCGGCCTGACCGTGGCGACCCGCAAGGGTCCGGTACGGATCGCGCACGAGGCGATCCAGGCCGCCAAGCGGGTACCGCCCCGAACCGTCGACGTCGCGACGCTGGAACGGATCGCGAGCGCGGCCTGGCCGGCGCCGGACACCGGACGGCTCGGCGAGTGGACGCTGCGCGCCGCCGGGGGCTTCACCGGCCGGGCCAACTCGGC
>VAXX01000134.1:4079-11270 GCA_005885115.1 Actinomycetota bacterium
CCGCCGGTGCGGCTCGCGGACGAGCCGGACGAGGCGTGGCTGGCGGTCGCCGCCCGGCGCAAGGGCGGCCTGCCGGATGCCGCACGCCGGGTACTGATCGACGCACGGTTGGTCAAATGTGCGTCAGTGGCCGGCGACCTGGCCATCGCGCGCGGTGCGGTGGTGCGCGACTTCCTGCACCTGGCGCTGGTCGAGGTGGCCGAGCCGGCGCGCGGCCGGGGCCTGGCCCGGCACATCACGCGCGCGCTCGCGCTGTGGGGCCGCGACATGGGCGCCGGTACGGCCTTCCTCCAGGTCGAGGAGACGAACCTGCCCGCCCGTACGCTCTACGGGCGGCTCGGCTTCACCACGCACCACCCGTACGTCACCCGGACCGCGCCCGACTAGCGGCGGACCACCCGGCGCGGCTTGGCGAGCTTGAGCTCGGTGTACCGCTTGAGCGCCTTGGAGCGGTAGTCCCGGCCCAACGCGATGGCCACGAGCATCCCGAGGATCGCCCCGCCACCGGCGAATGCGAGGTACTGCCAGATCTCGGCGAAGAAGAACCCGGCGCCCTCCTTGAACGGCAGGAAACCGCCGGCGAACGGGCCGACCAGTACGGTGAGGGCGCACGCGACCGCGATCGCGGCGGCGAGGTCGCCTCCCAGGCGGGCACTGGGGTACCGGACCGCCCAGCGGTACCCGGCCCACACCATGATCGCGGCGACCAGGCCGAGGGCGATCAGGCCGAGGGCGATCTGCTTGCCGTCGCTCTTGGGCACGAACTGCCACACGATGAACCGGCACACCACATTGATCGCGAGTCGGAGAAATCGCCACTAGATATAGCGCGTCCGGGGGCAGCCGCGCCACCTGCGCCACCCGGTTGACCTGCACAAGATCGCCAGTTCCCGGCAAAGCGTCAAGTTTCCTACGGATTTTGCCGGCAACTAGCGATCTTCCGGATGTCCCGCCGGGTGGATGCTGGGCAGGAGCAGGCGGTAGGCGGTCAGGCCGTACGCGGCGGCGCCGGTGAGCAGGGCGACGAGGCCGGGCCAGTCGTTTCCGGTGATCAGGAGATCGCCCTCGGTGGTCCGGCGGGCCCCGGCGAACATCGTGACGAACCACACCAGACCGGGCAGCATGGCCAGGCCGTTGTGGCCGGTGACCCGCTTGGTGAACCAGACCAGGGCGACGTTGCCGACGATGGCGAGGACCGGGGCGACCGGCAGTACCCCGCCGGCGGACACCGGGCTCAGGAAGATCTCCCACAGCGCGGTCAGGAAGCCGCCGAGCAGGCCCAGGGCGGTACCGGCGATCCGGAGGAACAGCTCCATCAGGCCGGCACCGGTACGGCTTCGACGCCGGCGAACAGGTCGTCCTCCCAGGCGTACGGGCCGGTGCCGGGGCCCTTCGTACCGGCCGCGAGCGTGAAGTACTCGACGCCCATGAACTCGGCACCGAAGTTACCGGCGAGCGTGAACAGCCACGAGGTCGGCGGGATCTGGGTGGCGTGGGCGCGCAGGGCGGCGGTTTTCCGGTCGGCGTACTCGTGGGCGTCGATCCGGGCGGCGATCTGCTCGTCGGGGGTACCGAACGGCAGGTCCTCGACCTTCTCGACGGCGCCGAACGGGTTGTTCGAGGACTCGGCGAAGGTGGCCATCCCGGCGGAGAGCACGCTGCGCGGTACCGCCGTCCAGTAGATCTTCGCCGGCCCGTCGGGGCCGGCCAGCTCCGCGGCCCGCATGGCGACCCGGTGTGCCTGGATGTGGTCGGGGTGGCCGTAGAAACCGTTGGGGTCGTACGTGACGAGGACCTGTGGACGTACCTCCCGGATCGTCTCGGCGAGGAGCCCCGCGGCCTGGTCCAGGTCCGCCCGCCAGAACGCCCGGGGGTGGTCGTTGGTCGGCAGGCCCATCATGCCCGAGTCGCGGTAGTGCCCGGCCCCGCCGAGGAGCCGGTGGTCGGCGACGCCGAGCGCGGCGCACGCGGCGCGCAGCTCGGTCAGCCGGTATCCGCCGAGCTGGTCGGCCTGGGCGGCTTCGAGCCGGGCCAGCTCGGGGACGTGGATCTCGCCCTCCTCGCCCAGCGTGCAGGTGACCAGGGTGACGTGCGCGCCTCGGGCGGCGTAGTACGCCATCGTCGCCCCGGTGCCGATCGACTCGTCGTCCGGATGGGCGTGGACGAACAGGATCCGCTGGTCGGTCACCGGGACACTGTACCGATCGCGCGGATACGGACTTGATACCGCGCCGGGCGCGATCGCGCGGCATCATGAGCGGATGGAGTATCCGGAGCTTGCCGCGCGTACCCGTCGCTTCTCCTACGGCGCCCCCCGCGCGCTCGCGGTCGCCGGCGACGGCTCCCGGGTGGTCTTCCTGCGCTCCGGCGGCCCCGAGGACCCGGCCGACCGCCTGTACGTCTACGACGTGGGCACCGCCACCGAACGGCTGGTCGTCGACCCGGCCACGCTGCTCGCCGCCGACGGTGACCTGCCACCGGAGGAGCGGGCGCTGCGCGAGCGGCTGCGGCTGTCCGCCTCGGGGATCGGCTCGTACGCGATGGACCCGGCCGGTACGGTGGCCGTGTTCCCGCTGGCCGGCCGGCTGTTCCGGGCCGACCTGGTCAGCGGCGCGGTGACCGAGGTGCCCACGGCCGGCCCGGTGATCGACCCGCGCCCCGACCCCAGCCGCACCCGGATCGCGTACGTGACGGGAGGCGCCCTGCGGGTCACCGACCCCGACGCCGGGCCGGAACCGCCGGACGCGCTGATCGCCGGGGAGGAGGGAGTCACCTGGGGCCTCGCGGACTTCATCGGGGCGGAGGAGTTCCACCGGTTCCGGGGGTACTGGTGGGCGCCGGACGGGCGCTCGATCCTGGCGGCCCGGGTGGACGAGGCCCGGGTACCGAGGTGGACGCTGCACGACCCGGCGGCGCCGGAGGCGCCGCCGCGCACCGTGGCGTACCCGCACGCCGGAGCCGCCAACGCCGAGGTCACCCTGCACCTGCTCGACCTGGACGGGGGCTGGGTCGACGTGCACTGGGACCGGGAGACCTACCCGTACCTGGTCGCCGTGTCGTGGACCGAGCTGGGCGGCCCGTTGATCACCGTGCTGCGCCGGCTCCAGCAGCACGGACTGGTCCTCGCGATCGCCGGCACCCCGGCGTACCTCGGGGACGGGCGGGTACTCGTCGGCGGGGAACTGGCCCACGACGGGTATGACGCCCGGTGCCTGTTCGCCGACGGCAGCCTGCTCACCCCGCCCGCCCTGTACGTCCACCGGGTGGTGACCCGGCTGCGCGACGGCGACCTGCTCATCGAGGCGAGCGAGAACGAACCCAGCGAGCAGCACCTGTACCGGGTCACCACGCACCCGGGCGCCCCGGTGGTGGACGCCAAACGGATCACCTCCGGCTCCGGGTGGTACCTCGGCGCCGGGGGCGGGGACACGATCGTCATCGGCGCCTGGTCGTTCGACCATGCCGGGGTGGTCTGGAGCGTGTACCGGGACGGCGCGAAGGTCGGCGAGCTGACCAACCTGGCGGCCATCCCGCCGTACCAGCCGCGGCCGGCCCTGGAACGGGTCACCGACCGGCGGCTGCCCACCGGGGTCCTGTACCCCCGCCAGCACGTCGGCGGCCGCAAGCTGCCCGTCCTGGTGGACGTGTACGGCGGCCCGGGTCACCAGGAGGTGATCGCCGCCCGGTCGGCCAGGTGGCTGGAACGGCAGTGGTGGGCCGACGCCGGGTTCGCGGTCGTGGTCGTGGACAACCGGGGTACGCCGGGCGTGTCCCCCAGCTTCGAGAAGGTGATCCACCGCCGGATGGCCGACGTGGTGCTCGGCGACCAGGTGGACGCGCTGCACGCGCTGGCCGACAAGCATCCGGACCTGGACCTGTCCCGGGTCGCGATGCGGGGCTGGTCGTTCGGCGGCTGGCTGTCCGGGCTCGCGGTGCTGCGCCGGCCCGACGTGTACCACGCGGCCGTGGTCGGGGCGCCGGTCACCGACTGGGAGCTGTACGACACCGCGTACACCGAGCGGTACCTGGGCCTGCCGGCCGACGGCTCCGACGTGTACGCCCACCACAGCCTCGTGGAGCTGGCCGGCGAGCCGCCGCTGCGCCCCGGGGACGCCCGGCCGATGCTGCTCGTCCACGGCATGGTGGACGACAACGTGGTGGCCGCGCATACCCTGCGGCTGTCCGCCGCGCTGCTGCGCGCCGGCCGCCCGCACTCGGTGATCCCGCTGCCCGGCGCCTCGCACATGGCCGCTGGCGGGATCGGCGAACGCCTGCTACGCCTGGAACTCGAGTTCATCCGCCAAGCCCTGGGGAGCTGACCGTGGCCGAGGTACTGTCCGCCGAAGCACTCGCCGACGCGCTCGTCGGCCTGCGTGAGTGGTCCGGCGATCCGAACGGGATCGCCCGCGAGGTGGTGGCGCCGTCGTTCCTGGACGGCATCCGGCTGGTCGACGCGGTCGCGCTGGCCGCCGAGGAAGCCGACCACCATCCAGACATCGACATCCGTTGGCGTACGGTCACCTTCCGGCTGGCTACCCACTCGGCCGGTGGAGTGACCGGGAAGGATCTCGCGTTGGCCCGCCGGATCGACGAGATCGCCGACCGGGCATGACCGAGTTCGACGCGGCGACGGCCGCGGTGGAGGCGGCCCTGGCGGCCGGGGCGCGGTACGCCGACGCGCGGGTGATGCACCGGCAGTACGAGTCGATGTCGGCCCGCAACGGCGAGGTCGAGGAGCTGACCCAGGACGAGGACGCCGGACTCGGGGTACGCGCGCTGGTCGGCTCGGGCTGGGGCTTCTACGCGGTACCGGAGCTGGACAGCGCCTCGGTACGCCAGGCCGGTGCCCGGGCGGCCGCCATCGCGGCCGCCTCGACCTCGGTCGCCGGTCCCACGGCCGACCTGGTACCCACCGAGGTGTCGACCGCGTCGTGGCGCTCGGAGTGCCTGGTCGACCCGCTCGCGGTGGCCCTGTCCGACAAGGGCGACCTGCTCGTGGGCGCCACCAAGGAGATGTACGAGTGCGGCGCCGACCAGGCCGAGGCGCTGTACCAGATCTGGGACACCCGCAAGTGGTTCGTCTCCTCCGAGGGGCACCGGATCGACCAGCACATCCGCGAGTGCGGCGGCGGCATCTCCGCCACCGCGATCGGCGAGGACGAGACGCAACGCCGCTCGTACCCCTCCTATCGCGGCCAGTACGGCACCCGCGGCTGGGAGCTGGTCACCGAGCTGGACCTGGCCGCGCACGCCGCGCGGGTCGCCGACGAGGCCCGCGCGCTGCTGACCGCGCCGCCGTGCCCGGCCGGCGAGACCGACCTGATCCTGGGCAGCGAACAGCTCGCCCTGCAGATCCACGAGTCGGTCGGGCACGCCATCGAGCTGGACCGGATCCTCGGCTGGGAGGCGGCGTTCGCCGGCACTTCCTGGCTGGACCTGGCGAAGCTGGGCAACCTGACGTACGGCTCCGAGCTGATGAACATCGCCATCGACCCGACGATCCCCGGCGCACTCGGCTCGTTCGGGTACGACGACGAGGGCACCCCGGCCGCCCGCCGCTACGCTGTCCACAGTGGACAGTGGGTGGGTGTCCTGGCGGGGCGGGACTCGGCGGCGGTCGCCGGGCTGGACTACGGGGGCAGCGTACGGGCCGACGGGTGGGCGCGGCTGCCGATGGTACGGATGACCAACGTGGGCCTGGAGCCCGGACCGCACACGCTGGAGGAGATCATCGCGGCCACCGACGACGGCATCCTGATGGACTGCAACCGATCCTGGTCGATCGACGACAAGCGGCTGAACTTCCAGTTCGGCTGCGAGGTCGGCTGGGAGATCAAGGGCGGTAGGCGCGGGCGGATGCTGCGCAACCCGACCTACACCGGGATCGGGCCGCTGTTCTGGCGCTCGATGGACATGCTGTCCGGCGAGATCACCGCGTGGGGCACCCCCAACTGCGGCAAGGGGCAACCCGGCCAGGTGGGCCACACCGGGCATCCGGCGGCGCCAGCTCGATTCAAGGGGGTACGCGTGGGGGTCCGCGGATGACCACCGTCACCGAACTCGACCTCGCCGCCCGGGTCCTGGAATGGGTACGGGTGCTCGGCGGCCCGGGCACCGAGGCCGAGGTGCTCGTGGAGCGTCGGGCCCTGGCGCTGACCCGGTTCGCCAACTCGTACATCCACCAGAACGTGGCCGACTCGACCACGACCGTACGGCTGCGCCTGCACCGCGACGGCCGGACCGCGCTCGGCTCCACCACCCTGACCGTCACCGACGCCCTCAAGGACCTGGTCGAGCGCACCGTCGCCGCGTCGCGGCTCACCCCGGCCGACCCCGGCTGGCCGGGCCTGACCCCGCCGTCCCCGGTGGACTACGCCGGCGTCGTGGACGACGACATCGTCGCCGCGACCCCGGCCGACCGCGCCGGGCGGGTACGCGCGTTCGTGGACGCCGCCGGTGGGCTGCCCACCGCCGGGTTCTGCAGCACGAGGTACCTGACGGCGGCGTTCGCCAACTCCGCCGGCCAGGTCGCGCAGGGCGCGACGACCGAGGTGAGCATGGACGGCATCGCCCGTACCGCCGGCGCCGACGGGGTGGCCCGGCTCGCCGGCCCGCGACTGTCCGATGTGGACGGTGGGGTTCTCGGCTCCCGGGCGGCGGCCAAGGCACTGGCCGGAGCCGACCCCGTGGAGCTGCCACCCGGCCGGTACGAGGTGGTCCTCGAACCCACCGCGGTCGGCGACATCCTGCTGTCCCTCGCGCTGTACGGGTTCAACGGCAAGGCGGTCAACGAACGGCGCTCGTTCGTCGAGGTCGGGCGGGACCAGTTCGACGCCCTGGTGACCCTGGTCGACGACCCGACGGCGGCGTACCAGATCGGGCTGCGGTTCGACCTGGAAGGCACGCCCAAGCACCCGCTCACCCTGGTCGGCGCGGGACGCACCGAGGCGGTACCGCACGACCGGCGTACCGCGAAGGTCGCCGGTACCCGGTCGACCGGGCACGCCATCCCCGGCGGTACGACCTGGGGTGCGTTGCCGGCCAACCTGATCCTCGCCCCGGCCCCGGGCGACCCGGCCCACGAGATCGACGGGCCGGCGGCGGACTCGTCAGTCCTGGCGCTCGTCCGGCAGGTCGGGCGCGGGCTGCTGGTGACCGACCACTGGTACACCCGGGTGCTCGACCCGCGGA
>VAXX01000102.1 GCA_005885115.1 Actinomycetota bacterium
GGTCTGGCGCGCCCGGGACACCGGTACCGGCGGGCGGGTGGCGGTCAAGCTGCTGCGCCCCGACGCGGTGGACCAGCCGGTGCTGGTCGAGTCGTTCCTGCGCGAGGCCGCGATCCTGGCCGACCTGAGCCACCCCTGCGTGGTACGGGCCCGGGAGCTGGTACCGGTCGGCTCCCGGTACGCCCTCGTCCTGGACCTGGTGAACGGGCTGGACCTGCGGCGCCGGTTGCGCTCGGACGGGCCACTGCCGCCGGCCGTGGCCGTTGACGTGGTGGCACAGGTCGCCGACGCGCTGGCCTACGTACACGGGCTCGGGATCGTGCACGGGGACGTGAAGCCGGGCAACATCCTGGTACCGGTGGACGGCAGCGCGGTACGGCTGACCGACTTCGGGGTGGCCCGCCGGGTCGCCGACGCCGGACAGACCCGGGCCGCCTACGCCACTCCGGAGTACATCGCGCCCGAGGTGATCGGTGGCGCCCCACCCCGCGCCTCGACCGACGTGTACGCCCTGGGCATCGTCCTGTACGAGCTGCTCTGCGGCCGGTCCCCGTTCCGGGGCGGAGCGGCGTCGGAGGTGCTGTACCGGCACATCAGCTGCGTACCGGTGGCTCCGGCCGGCTTCCCGGAGGCGCTCTGGCCGGTGGTTCTGGAATGCCTCGCGCCGGACCCGGCACAGCGCCCGGACGCCGGTACGCTCGCGGCGCGACTGCGCGCCCTCCAGCCGGACCTGGCCGGGCTCGCCCCGCTGGCGCCGGCCGCCGCGAACGTGGTGACCTGGTGGCCGCGCGAGGGGCAGCAAACCCCCGTGGTACCAGTGGTACCGGCGCCGATCCCGGTACCGGCTCCGGTTCCGGTGCGCCGCAACCGCCGTCCCCGGGTACTCGCCGGGGTCGGGGCCGCCACGCTGCTCGTACTCCTGGCCGGGCTCGGCGTCACCCTGCTGTCGCAGGGCGGTGGTACGGGTGGGCCGGTGACCCGGCCGGTCGCCGTGGTATCGCCACAGTCCAGCCCGGCGACCCAGCCCTCCCCGGCGACCCAGCCCGCGAGCCCGGCCGCCTCGGTACCCGTGCCGGGCAACAGTTCGCCGGCCGACCGGTCGACGAAACCGAGCAGCCACACGGACACCGGCGGTACCCGGCCGCCGATCCTGCCGATCGTGCCCGGCATGGGCGACCCGATGCCGAGCTACCCGGGTCGGTGACGGTCAGCCGGTAGCGGCGGGTACCGCTGCCCGTACCGCTGCTTCGATGTTCTGGTCTGTCCCGCCGAAGGCGTCCAGCGCGAGCAGTGCCGCCCCGGCGACCGGGGGATCGGCGACGATGCTGATCGTCGCCTTGGGCGCGGCGCCCTGGATCCCGGCGACCACCGCGTCATGCAGCAGCGGATGCCGGGCGGCCAGCACGCCACCGCCGAGTACCGCCGTGAAAGCCTTGTCCAGCAGGCCCAACCGGCGCGCGGCCACGGTCGCGAGCGCGACCACCTCGTCGGCCTGTTGGGCGACCACCGTACGGGCGACCGGGTCCCCCGCCGCGGCGACCGCGAACAGGATCGGGGACAGGTCCCGGATCCGTTCGGTGTCCAGCTCCCCCAGGTGCAGCCCGGCGCTGACCTCCTCCACAGTGGACTGTCCAAAGTGGGCGGCCACGGCGGCGCTCAGCGCGGTCGCCGGACCCCGGCCGTCCTCGCCCCGCGCGGCGTGCCACAGCGTCAACTCCGCCAGGTGGTGCCCGCCGCCCCAGTCGCCGGAGATCGCGCCCAGGGACGGGAACCGCGCGGTCCGACCGTCCGCCGCCCGGCCGACGCAGTTGATCCCGGCACCGCACACGACCGCCACCGCGTCGGGCGTGGACGTTCCGGCACGCAGCAAGGCGAACAGGTCGTTGTCGACGCGGTACTCCCGGGCCCAGCCGGCCTCGCCGACCGCCTTGGTCAGCACGTCCACCTCGACCGGCAGATCCGCGCCGGCGATGTACACCTCGGCGCGGTCCAGCACGGTCCCCGGGGCCAGCCCTGCCTCGGCCAGCGCCCGGGAGACCAGCGAGTCCAGCAGGGCGATCGAACCCGGTACCCCGAGGTGGTGCGGTGACGAGCCGGGGCCCCGGACGAAACCGAGTACCCGACCCTGGGTGTCACCGACCACCACGTGGGTCTTCGAGTTACCCCCGTCGATCGCTACGTACGTCCGTGGGTTCGTCATCGGGCCCACGCAAGGTGCGCCCCGTTGGCGGCCAGCAGCCGGTCGGTCAGTCCGTCGGCCAGCTCGTGCTGCCCGATCAACGGGTGCGCGAGCATCGCCGCGTAGACCCTCGACCGGCCGCCGAGAAGGGCGGCCTCGACAGCCAGTTGCTCGTACCCGGACACGTGCGCGATGAGCCCGGACTGGGCCGGGCCGACCGGCGCGATCGGCACCGGCCTGGGCCCGTCCTTGTCCACCGTGCAGCTCACCTCGATGACCGCCTCGTCGGGCAGGAACGGCAGGTGCCCGTCGTTGCGTACGTTCGCCGAATGCACCACCCCGTCGCCGGACAGCAGCGAGGCGATCAGCCCGACGGCGGCCTCGGAGTAGTAGGCACCGCCCCGCTGGGACAGCAGCTCCGGCTTGGTGTCCAGGCGGGGATCGGCGTACATCGCCAAGAGTGTGGACTCGATCTCCGCCACCTTCTGCCCCCGGGTCTGCGCGCCCTTCTCCTCCCGGACGACCTCGTCGTGGCAGTAGAAGTAGCGCAGGTAGTACGAGGGTACACAGTCCAATGTGGACAGTACGTCCACCGGCAACTCGACCTCGGCCGCCAACTCGTCCCGACGGGCGGCCATCAGTTCGGGTAGCCGGTCGACGCCGTCGACGTACGCGGCCCGTTCCCACGTGAGGTGGTTGAGCCCCACGTGGTCCAGGGTCACCGCTTCCGGTGTCACACCGAGCATCCCGGCGAACCGGCGCTGGAAGCCGATCGCGACGTTGCACAGCCCGACCGCGCGGTGCCCGGCGTCGAGCAGGGCGCGGGTGACGATACCGACCGGGTTGGTGAAGTCGACGATCCAGGCGCCGGGAGCGGCCAGTCTGGCCGCCCGCTCCGCGACGTCGAGCACCACGGGGACGGTGCGCAACGCCTTGGCGAGCCCACCCGCCCCCGTGGTCTCCTGGCCGATGCAGCCGCACTCCAGTGGGAACGTCTCATCCGAGATCCGGGCCTGCTGGCCGCCTACCCGCAGTTGAATGATGACGACCGAGGCGTCGGCCAGGCCGGCGTCCAGGTCGGTGGTGAAGGTGACCTGTCCGGCGTGGCCGTAGTGGTTGAAGATGCGTGCCGCGAACGGACCGACCACGTCCAGCCGCTCGCGCGCCGGGTCGATGAGGACCAGTTCGCGAACGTCGGGAAAGAGCCGGGCGAAGCCGTCGACAAGCTCTGGCGTGTAGGTCGAGCCGCCGCCGACAACAGCAATCTTCATCCTTTGACTCCAGTCAGGGTGACACCTTGAACGAATGCCTTCTGCGCGAAGAAGAAGACGATGAGTACCGGGGCGATGGCGAACACCGTCGCCGCGGTGACCAGGTTCCACGCGACCGCGTGGAGGGTTCGGAACGAGGCTATGCCCAGTGAGATCGTCCAGTTGTCCTGGTTCTCGCTGGTGTAGAGGAACGGGCCGTAGTAGTCGTTCCAGGCGTAGAAGAACTGGAACATCGCGGTCGCGGCGATGCCCGGCCGGGCCATCGGCCAGATCACCTTGAACAGCGTGCGCCATTCCCCGCAGCCGTCCACCCGCGCCGCGTCCAGGTACTCGTTGGGGATGGTGAGCATGAACTGGCGCAGCAGGAAGATGGAGAACGCGTCGCCGAACAGGGTCGGCAGGATCAGCGGCCACAGCGACCCGGTGAGCCCGTAGGTGGCCCACAGCGAGTACAGCGGCACCGTGGTGATCTGCGGGGGCAGCAGCATCATGCAGATCACCACGAGGAACATCAGTTGCCGGCCGCGCCATTGCAGCTTGGCCAGCGCGTACGCCGCGGGGACGCTGGACATGATCGTGAAGATCGTGCCGAGCCCGGCGTACAACACGGTGTTCCACAGGTACTTGGGCATGTCGGTCTTGCGGAAGACCGCGATGTAGTTCTCCGGATGCCAGCTCGTCGGCCAGTAGTTGCTGGTCAACGACTGGGTGTTGGTCATGAACGAGGTGAGCAGGATGAACAGGAACGGCGCCAGGAACATCATGGACAGCGCGATCGCCACGCTGTGCCGCGCGATGAACAGCAGCGGGCCTTCCTTGCTGCGCCGCTTCCGGACCGGCCGGGGCGGGGGTACGGGGGCCCGGCGGTGACTGCGGGCGGGGGTGGCGAGGGCCGTCATGAGGCTTCTCCGGAGAACGACTTGGAGCGCTTGAGCACGAGCAGGATGATCGCGAACGCCACGACGAACAGGACGATCGCCATCGCGCTGGCGTACCCCATCTGGTTGTAGCCGAAGCCCTTCACGTAGAGCCACAGCGGATAGGTGAACGTCGACCCCTCGGGGTACCCGAACAGCGTCGAGACGGAGTTGCCGCCGTTGGTGGCCTGACCGGAGGCGGCCGAGGCGGCCACCGCCGCTTCGGTGAAGAACTGCAGGGTCGTGATGATCCCGGTGATCGTGGAGAAGACGATGACCGGGGACAGCATCGGCAGGGTCACGTGGCGGAAGCGCTGCCACGCGTTGGCCCCGTCGAGCGCGGCCGCCTCGTGCAGGCTCACCGGTACGTCCAGCAGCGCCGCCAGGAAGATGACCATCGTGTTGCCGATGCCCCACAGGGCCAGCAGGGTCAGCGAGGGCTTGGCCCAGGCCGGGTCATTGAACCACTGCGGTCCTTCGATCCCGAAGTTGGCCAGCAGCGCGTTGACCGGACCGGTACCCGGCTTGAGCACGTACACGAAGGCCAGCGCGCCGGCGACCGGAGGTACCAGGGCCGGCAGGTAGAAGATGGTGCGGTAGATCGTCGCGCTGCGCTTCATGGTGACCAGGAGGATGCCGGTACCCAGACCGAACAGCACCTGGGCCGGCACCATCACCAGGACCAGCCAGATCGTGTTCTCCGACGCCTTGATCAGGTTGGTGTCGTGGAACATGTTCTGGTAGTTGCGCAACCCCACGAACTCCGGCGGGGTGAGCAGGTTGAACTTGGTGAAGGAGAAGTACAACGCACTGATCAGCGGGTACACGAAGAAGATCACGATCCCGATCAGCGCAGGTGCGATGAAGCTCAGGATCGTCAGCCGCTGCCTGGTACGCCTGCGGGTTGCGCCGGGGCGACGCGACCGGGGGTTACCCGGTCGCGTCGCGGCGTGGCGCGTCGCCATTGTGGTCGCCATGTGTGTCAGCCGCCCAACGCCTGGTTGATGTTCTCATCGAGTTTCTTGAGCCCGGCGTCGAGATCCTTGACCTTGCCGGCCTGCCAGTCGTTGATGAAGTCCTGCCCCGTGTCCTGGTACGCCGTACCCGCGGCCGACAGCGGAGCCGCCGCCGACTTGGGGTTGGCGAACACGTCCAGGAAGACCTTGAAGTTCGGGTCCAGCGACAGGTTCGGTGACTTCAACGCGCTGAGCAGGGTCGGCACGTTCTTGATCTCGTTGGCCAGACTGACCACCGAGTCGGTATTGGTGGTGAGGAACTTGATGAACTGCCAGGCCGCTTCCGGGTTCCGGCTGTTCTTCGAGATCCCGATGACGTTTCCGGACAGGAACCCGGAGCCGTACGCGTCGGGCCGGCTGTCGGACACCGGCAGCGGAGCCACGCCCCAGTCCAGGTCCTTCGGGTTGTCCGCGCTGATCGCGGCGATCCGCCACTCGCCGTCGATGTTCATCGCGACCTGGCCCTTTTCGAAGGCGTTGTCCGCGCTGCCCTCGTCGCCGAAGGTCGACTGGAACTTGTTGATCCGGTCGTACCCGTACCAGTCGACCAGGTTCTTCTGCCAGGTCAGCAGGTCCTTCCAGGCCGGGTCGCTGCCGACCGCGGACTTGCCGTCCGGGGTCAGCCACTTCGCGCCGGCCATGGTGGCGAAGTGCGCGATCGAGTTCTCGTAGAAGCCGGAGAGCGGGTCGAAGCCGGCGACCTTGAGGTTGCCGTTCGCGGTCTTCTGGGTCAGCTTCTTCGCATCGGCCGTCAGTTCGCTGAAGGTCTTCGGTGGGGACGTGATGCCCGCCGCCGCGAACAGTTTCTTGTTGTAGTACAGCCCGTACGCGTCGGCCAGCAGCGGCATCGTGCACCGCTTGCCCTGGTACGCCGTGTAGTCCTGGGCCACCTGCGGGATGTCGGTCATGTCGACCTTGTCCCGGGTGAGGTAGGGCGTCAGGTCCTGCCACGCTCCGGTGGAGCAGAACTTGCCGACGCTGTCGGTACTCCCGGACAGCGCGACATCCGGACCCTGGCCCGCGGCGATGGACTGGGTCGTCTTCGAGTCGTCCTGTCCGGACTTGACGATCACCTTCACCTGCGGGAACTGCGCCTGGAACTGGTTGACGACCTTCTGGATGGCGTCGGCCTCCCGGTCGGTGAAGAAGTGCCAGAACTCGATGGTTCCCGAGGCCGTGACGCCCGGCGAGGCGATCTCGACGGGTTTGATGGAGGGGGTGCAGCCAGCGGCCGCCACCGCGGCGGCCGTCAGGCAGGCGGCGGCAGCGGTGCCGCTACGCCATGGGCGAATCATTCGGTGGTGCTCCTCTCGGCAGAGGGGGTGGTGAGGGGGATTAGCGGGTCAGGTCGTGCAGATTGCGGATCAACTCCTCACGGACCTCGGCCAGCGCGGCGTCCAAGGCGCCGAGCAGGACCGCATCGTCCGGGATACCGGTGACCGCGATCTCCGTATCCAATGGGCTGGCGCTACGCGTCGCGGCACAGACCGCGTCACGCAGCGCCATCCCGCCGGCCTGGCCGACTTCTCCGGCCAGGACGACCAGTGCGGGGTCCAGTACCGCGACCACCGCTGCCAGGCCGACGGCGATCCGTTCGGCCAGCGCGGCGAGCATCGCCGGGCCGGCCTGGAGCACCGCCTCTCCAGGCGTGGCGGCCTCGATCCCGTGCTCCTTGGCGAGCGCGAGGACGGCTCGACCGCCGACTACATCGTGCAGGTCGGGACGCAGGTCAGGGGAGGGGGGTAAGCCAAGCGGCATGTACCCGATCTCCCCGGCGCCCCCGCTCGCCCCGCGCAGCAACGTACCCCCCAGGTCAATTGCCAGCCCGAGCCCCTCGCCGAACCACAGCAGCGCGAAGCTGTCCGCCCCGGCCGCCACCCCCCGGCGGCGCTCGGCCACCGCGGCGAGGTTCACGTCGTTGTCCACGCCGACGGACGTCCGTAGGGCCCGACTCAACTCGCCGACCAGCCCCGGCCGGGCCAGCCCCGGTACGTCCACGTGGTTGATGGTGTCGCTACGCGGGTCGTACGAGCCCGGTACGCCCAGTTGCACCCGGCGCAGCCGACCGGTCGGTACCCCGATCTGGGCGCACTGCTCGGTGACCGCCCGCTCGATCGCCGCGGCGACGGTCGTCGTGTCGAAGTCCACCGCGTGTTCGGTACGCCCCCGGGTGGTCCCGGTCAGGTCGCTGACCGCGACCCCGAGCGCCGGCCGCCCGGTACCGGTGGTCTCCCGTACCGACACCGCGACCGCGTACGCCGCCTCCGGGTTCGCCGCGTAGATCTCCGCGTTCGGGCCCGGGCCGCCGGAGGTGTGACCGGCCACGATCGCCAGCCCCGCGTCGGTCAATCTCCGCAGGACCTCCGATGTCGTGGGCTTGGAAAGTCCGGTAAGTTCGCGCAGATCGTTGCGGGTCAGCGCGCCGTTGTCCAGCAGGTGTCCCAGCGCCGCGCTCTCGTTCATCGCGCGCAGCAGCTTCGCTGAGCCGGCCGGGCGGTCCATCGAACCCAATCTGTTAGGCAAACTGACTAACTATCTGCGCCACAGTAAGCCCGACCTGCCCAGGGGTCAAGCCCCCGTCCGGCCCAGATTCCACCCCCGGTCCCCGCCCTGGGCGCCGGACCGGGCAGCGTATCGATGAATGTCAAATAATCGGACCTTGACCGTCCTAACCGGACAGTCCCAGCCGGACAGTGCACAATGGAGCCACTTGCCTGAAATCCTGGACTAGGTACCGATGAAGTGGCAGCGTGGGGGACATGGCGGAAACTGGAGTAAACCCAACGGCGGCCGCCCTGCTGGGTTTGCTGCACGACGGCCCGATGACGGGCGGGCAGCTGATGGCGGCGGCGCAGAAGCGGCTGGGGGCCTACTGGTCGATGACGCGTAGCCAGGTCTACCGCGAGCTGCCCGCGCTCGCCGACGCCGGATACGTCAAGCTGGGCCGGCCCGGACCCCGGGCCAGCCAGCCGTACTCGATCACCCCGGCGGGCAAGCGGGCCTTCGCCCGATGGCTGTCGGAGGAGCCGGGCCGGGAAACGGTACGCAACCCGCTGGCCCTCCGGGTGGCCTTCGGCAAGCACCAGGGCGTCGGCGCGCTCAAGTCGGCGTACGACCAGGCCACCGAGTACCACAACAGCGCCCTCAACCAGGCCCGGGAAGCGGCCAAGGAGCTGCGCCGCGACGGTGACGAACACGCGGCGGCGGCGCTCGAGTTCGCGGTCGGGTACCACCGGGCGGCCCTGTCCTGGCTCAAGGGCGCCCAGGCCGGATAGCGGCGATCGCGGGCCGCGTAGGCTTGACAGCCGTGAGCGCTCCCGACTACGCCGAACAGCTCAAGGCCCTCGACAACACGCTGCGCAACATCGAGACGGTGCTCGACGTCGATCGCCTGCGCAAGGATCGCGACGAGCTGGAACAGGCCGCCTCCGCACCGGATCTGTGGGACGACCAGGCCCGGGCGCAGCAGGTCACGTCCCGCCTGGCGTACGCCCAGGGCGAGATCAACCGGCTGGAGAAGCTGCGCGCCCGGCTCGACGACGCGACCGTGCTCCTGGAACTGGCCCAGTCCGAAGACGACGCGGCGTCGCTGGCCGAGGTGGGCAGCGAGCTGACCGTACTGACCAAGGCGATCGACGAGCTGGAGATCCGTACCCTGCTGTCCGGCGAGTACGACTCCCGGGAGGCCCTGGTCACGATCCGGTCCGGGGCCGGGGGCGTGGACGCGGCGGACTTCGCCGAGATGCTGTTCCGGATGTACCTGCGCTGGGCCGAGCGGCACGGGTACCCGACCGAGGTCTACGACACCTCGTACTCCGAGGAGGCCGGGATCAAGTCGGCCACCTTCGCGATCAAGCAGCCGTACGCGTACGGCACGCTGTCGGTCGAGGCCGGCACCCACCGCTTGGTGCGGATCAGCCCGTTCGACAACCAGGGCCGCCGCCAGACCAGCTTCGCCGCGGTCGAGGTGGTACCGGTGGTCGAGCAGAGCGACGAGATCGAGATCCCCGAGGACGACCTGCGGGTCGACGTCTACCGCTCGTCCGGGCCCGGCGGCCAGGGCGTCAACACGACGGACTCGGCGGTACGCATCACCCACCTGCCGACCGGCGTCGTGGTGAGCTGCCAGAACGAGCGCTCCCAACTGCAGAACAAGGCCAGCGCGATGGCGGTCCTCAAGGCCAAGCTGCTGGCCGTACGCCGGGCCGAGGAGGCGGCGAAGATGGACGCGATCCGGGGCGACGTGGCCGGCTCGTGGGGTGACCAGATGCGCTCGTACGTCCTGCACCCGTACCAGATGGTCAAGGACCTGCGGACCGACTACGAGACGGGCAACCCGACCGCGGTCTTCGACGGGGCGATCGACCCGTTCATCGAGGCCGGAATCCGCTGGCGCAAGCAGCGTGAGCGTGGGGAAGACTGACCGGCGTGCAGATCTCGGCCCGGGGTGACTACGCGGTACGCGCAGCCGTCGCGCTGGCCGCCGCCTACCCGCGTACCGTCTCGGCCCAGGCGCTGGCCGCCGAGCAGCAACTGCCCCGCAAGTTCCTGGAGACGATCCTCGCCGACCTGCGCCGCTCCGGGCTGGTCCAGAGCACCCGCGGGGTGGACGGCGGGTACACGCTGTCCCGGCCGCCCGCCGACATCCACGTCGGGGACGTGCTGCGCGCGGCGGACGGGCCGCTGGCCGGGGTACGCGGGCTGCGGCCGGAGGAGACCAGCTACGACGGCAGCGCGGTGCACCTGCAGGAGTTGTGGATCGCGGTACGGGCGGCGGTGCGCCGGGTACTGGACGAGGTGAGCCTGGCCGAGTTGGCGCGCGGTCGGCTGCCGGCGCATGTACGACGGCTGATCGCTGACCACGAAGCGTGGCGTCCGCGGTAACCGCTCGTCGACATTTGTTGCCAGATCTTCTCCGCCATTGGCGGGAAAGACGGCATACCAGGACACTCCCCGCTTGGCCTTCTCGTTACACCGCGTAGACTGCCGTACCGTGATTCGGCTCGAGCGTGTGACCAAGACCTACCCGAAGGCGTCGCGACCGTCGCTGGACGACGTGTCGTGCTCGATCGAGAAGGGCGACTTCGTCTTCTTCATCGGCCCGTCCGGGTCCGGGAAGTCGACGATCATCAAACTCCTCCTGCACGAGATCACGCCGACCAAGGGCCGGGTGATCGTCAACGACCGCGACGTCACGGCACTGCGGTCCTGGCGGATCTCCGGGTTCCGGCGCCAGATCGGCTGTGTGTTCCAGGACTTCCGGCTGCTGCCCAACCGCACGGCGTACGAGAACGTGGCCTTCGCCCTGGAGGTCATCGGCAAGTCGCAGGGGGTGGCCCGCCGGGTGGTGCCCGAGGTCCTGGCGCTGGTCGGGCTGGGCGGCAAGGAGCACCGGTACCCCCATGAACTGTCCGGCGGTGAGCAGCAGCGGGTGGCGGTGGCCCGGGCCTTCGTCAACCGGCCGCTGATCCTGCTGGCCGACGAGCCCACCGGTAACCTCGACCCGGACACCTCGATCGAGATCATGCGGCTGCTGGACCGCATCAACCGCACCGGTACCACCGTCGTGATGGTCACCCACGACTCGAACATCGTGAACCAGATGCGCCGCCGGGTGGTTGAAATCGAAAGCGGCAAGATCGTCCGGGATCAGCCCCGCGGCGTCTACGGCTGAGAGGAAGCCCCTAACCGATGCGCGCGAAGTACATCCTCTCCGAGGTCATGGTCGGTCTGTGGCGCAACGT
>VAXX01000135.1 GCA_005885115.1 Actinomycetota bacterium
TACCCCCACCAGCAGCCCGCCCGCCCGCGCCAGCCAGCGCAGGCTCGGATGCGGAACCTCGTGCTCCGGTACGTGCCCCAGGTGCCCCATGAACCGGCCGGAGCGGTGGCCGGCCGGCCGGCGGTGGCTGGCCGGTTCCGGGCGCGGGGTGGTGAGTTCGCCGATCGCACCCAGCTCGTCGGCGGCGGTGATCGGCGCCTCGTCCAGCCCGGGATGCGGCCCGACCGGGCGGTACTCCAGATCATGCATATTCGCCAGGGTATGCCGCTTTCTAGCAGCGCGCGCTTTGTTCAGCGGTCGGGGACTGGTCAACCCTGAACAAACGCCAGGTCCCCCCGGCCCCGTTCGGTGTTATGCAGGTCCCGGGTCGATGTGATGAGGCTCAATGCCCGTGTCGATTCTTCGGTCTTTGAAACGGAAACGAGGTAGGGACTGTGCGGAAAGTACCCATCGGACCGGGCGGGCGGCCCCGGCGCCGTCGACTGGCCGCCGTGTTGTCTGTTCCGTTGCTTCTCGCCTCGGTCGCGGTCGGCGGCGTCGCGGTGAGTGTGGTCGCGGCCGGCTCCCGGGCGGCGGACGCCGCGATCCTGCCGCCGCCGGAGGTGGTGAGCCTCGGGCCGACCAAGGCCAGCGCCGGTACGTTCATGGGCGGCCGGGTCGAGAACCTGTCGATCAGCCCGCTGGACCACCTGAAGATGATCGCCGCTTCCGAGAAGGGCGGCCTGTTCAAGAGTACGGACGGCGGCGGCACCTGGTCGCACTTCGACTCGCTGCCGGTCAACCAGCTCGGCAAGGCCCGGTACGCCGACCACGACCTGAACCTCATCGTGGTTTCCGCCACCGCGGACTACGGTTCGGCCAAGGGTGGCGTGTGGATCAGCAACGACCGCGGCGTCTCCTGGACCCGGCCGGCGAGCCACGACGGCCACTGCGCCTCGGACGCGGCCTACGGCGTGGACATCATGCAGTTGCCGCAGTCGACCACCGAGCTGATCCAGGTGGGTACCGCGTGCGGCATCCTCACCAGTACCGACCTGGGCGCCACGTTCACCTTCACCGACCCGAGCGGGAAGAACGACGGTCAGCAGATCTGGGACGTACACGCGCGGGTGGTCGCGGCCGGCGTCCAGCTCGACGCGTGCGGCCAGCACGGCTTCTTCCGCGCCATCCGGGGCAGTGCCTGGTCGAAGGAGGACGCGACGTCGCCGTTCGAGGGCCAGTCCGCGTGCACGGTCTCGACCGCGCCGGACGACGCCAACACGGTGTTCGGCGCGAGCTTCGGCGGCGGGCCCAAGTGCAGCACGCAGTTGCAGGAGAGCGACGACGCCTGGCGGGCATTGGCCGCGAACACCAAACCGACATGGACCAACCTCAAGCCGTGCCTGGACCAGAATGGCCGGCCACCGTGGGTGATCACGCACCCGAGCTTCGACGCCAGCGGCAACAAGATCAATGAAACCTTCGAGGTGTACTTCGGGGACAGCACCCAGATCCTGCACCAGACATGCAGCTACCTGACCCTGCCCCGGTGCAAGGTCGGTAACGCCGACAACGCGACGAACTGGGACGTGTTCGACCGCAAGCTGCCGCACGGCGGTGCCGACCCGGCGAGCCTGCTGTGGACGCCACTGTTCCCCGGCTGCCCGGTCTTCGAGTCCGGCGACGGCGGCATCTTCCGTAACCAGGACTGCGCGGCGACGCCGTCGTGGGCGGACGCCAACACCGGGGTGACCGCGCAGGACGTACGGGGGATCAGCGGTACCGCCTCGACGGGGCAGGACCTGTACTTCGCCACCCAGGACAACGGGTTCTACGTGTCCCGGGACGGTGGGGCCAACTGGCAGATCAAGTTCGGCGGCGACGGGTACCGGGTGTTCGCTGACGCGACCGGACCCAACTCGAAGGTGGCCTTCGCCACCAACTGCTGCCTCCACCAGATCAACGAGAACTTCGACCTCAACACCGACAACTGGTGGAACAAGCAGCCGCCGCTGCCGCCCGGTACGATCAGCGGCCCGTTCATCCCGTTCAACAGCTGGGGCAACGGCAACTACGCGGCGATCACCTCCAACGGCGCCGGTACCTTCCAGCTCTACCAGACCACGAACAGCGGGCAGAACTGGTCGGCGGTAGGCGCGGCGCTGCCCGCTGCCGCCGTCGACACGGGTGGTATCGCGCAGTTGCAGGTGTCCGTACCACCGGGCGGTGCACCGGCGTTCTTCATGCGGCTGGGCTCGCGGCTGTACCGGATGACCGGAAACGGTGCCGGCGCGACGATCCAGGACCTCGGCGCCGGTGCGAACGTCGCGGCGTTCGCCGTCGACCCGGTCGACCCCACCCGGGTGTACGCCGTGGCCGGCGGCCAGATGATGCGCGGTACCCGGACCGGGGCCGGGATCAACGGCGCCTTCACCTGGGCCCGGGACACCAACCTGGAGAACCTGGTCACGGGCAACGGAAAGTTCAACCTCACCACCGAGGTGACCGCGATGGCCTTCGACCCCACCTCGACCACGGTCGTCGTGGGTACCCTCGACCAGGGCATCAAGCTGTCCGCCAACGGTGGCACCAACTGGTACCACATGCGGGGCAGCGGTGCCGTGCCGAACATCATCGGGTTCTCCATCAACCCGGTGAACGGCAACATCTACGCGGGTAGCTCCGGCCGGGGCATCTGGCAGGTCAAGCCGACCAGCCGGCTGTCCATGCTGCTGGGCGGGCTCAACCTGAACCCGGGTTGGCTGCGTACCCTGACCGGCGGTGGCCTGATCTCGCTCAGCGGGCTCACCTCCGGCGGCGCCGCGATCAGCGCGGTGGACTACCGCTTCTACAAGCAGGGCACGACCGCTCCGGCGTACAAGGAGGTCAGCGGCGGCTCGGCGAAGTTCCACCTGTCCGGCTCGAACGGGCTCTACGTGGTCGAGGCGTTCACCAAGGACAACGCCGGCAGCCAGCAGATCCACCAACGGGAACTGGTCAACCTGGACAACCCGAGCAGCGTGTGCTCCGGTTCCGGGACGTTGCAGGGCACCTTCATCTTCGATCTGGAAACCTGCAAGCAGTCCACCAACTCGACGGGGGACCTGTGGTGGGAGCAGATCGACGACGTACGCCGGCAACTGGTGCCGTTCTCCGGCGGGGACCAGGTGGCCGTACTCGGTCAGGTCGACTTCACCAAGGTGACCTTCGACCAGATCGCGGCCGCCGCGCTGGGGACCGCTCCGGTCAACGGCAGCAACGACACCAGCAACCGGCTGACCCCGGGGACGGTGCTCGCGGTACGCACCCGGCACGGCGACTACGCGAAGGTACGCGTGGACACGTACGGGTTCAACCTCGGGCTGACCGTCGCGACGTACAAGCAACCGGTCGTCGCGTCGAGTCCACCCGCGCCGCAACTGTGCTCCAACGCGGGGACTCTGCAGGGCACGTTCATCCTCGATGTGGAGGGCTGCCAGCAGTCCGCGGACAACACCGGGGACCTGTGGTGGGAGCAGATCGACGACGTACGGCGTCAGCTCGTGCCGTGGTCGAGTGGTGACAGCGTCGCCGTGCTCGGCAAGGTGAACTTCGGCGCCGTGGGGCTACCCGACCTGCTGATCGCGCCGTACGACACCGCTCCGGTCAACGGCAGCAACGACAGCGGCAACCGGTTGACCCCGGGCACCGTGCTGGCGGTACACACCCGTAACGGTCACTACGCGAAGGTCCGCGTCGACACGTACGGGTACAACCTGGGCCTGACGATCGTCACGTACCAGTAGGGCAAGAGGGGCGCGGCGTCCACGGGGCGCCGCGCCCCTTGACGACCACCGATACCCGACCGTAGCTTCTCCACCTGATCGTCGACCGCTACGGGGGACCTTGTGCTGGACTCGGATTCTTCTTCGGTGGCCGTACCCGGATGGCACCGACTGTTCTTCCTCGCCGAGGCGGTGCTCGCCCTCGCCTTCACCGCGGTCTGCCTGATCCGGATCTTTCTCCTGAACGCGGACGCGGA
>VAXX01000136.1 GCA_005885115.1 Actinomycetota bacterium
CGTTGGAGCCGACCGTGACGATCACTCCGGTGCGCCGTGGCACCATCCGGCGCGCGCCCGACCGGCAGCAGTGCACCACGCCGTACACGTTGACGGCGAACACCTCGTGCCAGTCCGCGTCCGTGGTGTCGGTGACCGGTCCGGTGCGCAGGACGCCGGCGACGTTGACGAGTATCCCGACGGGACCGAGGTGCTCCTCGATATCCCCGACCGCCGCCTCGACGGCCGCACTGTCCCGGACATCGACCCGGTAACCGTGCTCGTGGTGCCCGGTCCCGTCGATGTCAAGGGCGGCCACGACGGCGCCGTGCTCGGAGAGGGTCCGGGCGACAGCGGCTCCGATGCCCCGGGCGGCGCCCGTGACGATCGCGACCCGGCCGCCGATTCCGTTGGCACTGCTGGTTTTCGCGGCCGCTGCCCTGGTCGTGTCAGCCACGGCGGCCGTCGCGGTGCTGGGATTCCTGGCGCCGTCCCGGGATCGTGCTCGTCGCCGTCGCCGTCGCCGTCGCCGCGGTGGCCGGGCCGAGGACGACGCGTTCGGCGTCGTGTCCGTGCAGCCAGGACCGGGTGGGGGAGGCGGCCGCGCCGAGCTGGGCCAGCCTCGGCATCCGCACCCTTTCGTAGCGCCGCAGCGCCCTCGGTACCTCGCCCGCCCCCCCCCGGCGCAGGCAGGCGGCCAGGGCGGCGGCGTCCTCGATCGCCTGGCTCGCGCCCTGCGCGCCCAGTGGCAGCAACGGATGTGCCGCGTCGCCGACGAGCACGATCCGGTCGGTGTGCCAGCGCGCGAGGGGCGGTCGGTCGTACAGTGGGGCGCGGGTGGTCGGGTCGAGTCGGGCCACGAGTGCCCGTACCGGGGCGGGCCAGGCCGCGAACGTGGGGTCGGCGTCCGCGCCGAGGACGGCCACCACGTTGACCAGGCCGCCCGGGATCGGATACCGGACGACATGGGCTCCCGGGCCGTACCAGACGGTCACGGTCGGCTCGGCCGGTACCGCGATCAGTCCACGGTGGACGGTGAGGCCGGAGTCCCGTGGCTCGTCGGCGACGAGAGCCCGGCGTACCGACGAGTGCAGCCCGTCGGCACCGACCACCAGATCCGCGTCGGCCGTGGAGCTGTCCGCGAACCGCAGCTCCACGCGATCACGGTGCTCGCGGATCCCGGTGCAGCGCTTGCGCAAGAGGACAGGGCCGGCGGCGCCCAGTAGGCCGGCGTGTAGCCGCGCCCGGTGCAGCGTGTAGTACGGCGCGCCGTACGTCGTTCCCGGTGCGGTACGTGCGACCAGGCCGCCGTGCCAGCTCCGTTGTTCGATGGCCTCCGGTCGTAGCGCGGCGTCGGCGAGGTGACCGGCGAGGCCGATCCGGTGCAGCAGAACGGATCCGTTGGGGGAGACCTGGATGCCCGCGCCCACCTCGGTCAGCTCGACCGCCTGTTCGTATACGGTGCACGGGTAGCCGGCGCGGGCGAGGAACGCGGCCACGGACAACCCGGCGATCCCCGCGCCCACGACGGCGATGCTCAGCTCAGTGGTAGAGGAGCGCATTGTCCCAGTTCTCCTCGGGTCCGAAGAGGCTGCGGGGCTTCACGACGTCCGGTTGTGCGGTGAGCACCTGGTACGGGACAAGGGTTCCGGGTACCAGGCCGACGACCTCTGCGTCGACCCCGAAACCGGCGCGGATGGCCGCTCTGAGCTCGCCGCAGGCGGCCGACCGGTGGCGGTCAGGTACCTCGACCTCGACGCGCAGCCCGTCGGGTCGGACCCTGGGCGACCGACCGGGTAGCCGACGCCGGCCCGGCCCGACACCCGTACTGTCGGCAGGTGCCACTCGCACGGGCAGTCCTCGTACCGGACCTCGACGTCGTCCTCGATGTCGTAGCGCAGCAACGGCATCGCCTCGCGGTACAACGGCGTCACCACCAGCTGTCCCCGACCTTCGGGCGAGACCGTGCCGGTGCGCGGGTCGTGCACCTCGAAGATCGCGCGGTCGGCCCACAGGTGCAGCCGTTCGTACGGGCATTCACCGGCGAGACTGCCGGTCTCGGTCGAGCCGTACTCCTCCACCACCGGCACTGCCCAGATCTCCGCGATGCGCGCCCGGCGCGCCGCGGTCAAGGGCTCGCCTCCGACGAACAGGGCCCGCAGCGCCGGGAAATCGCGGCCGGGCTGGTGCCCGGCCCAGCGCGCGGCTGCCGCCCACAGCAACGGTTCGGTCGGCAGCGACCACGACAGGGTGACGCCGAGGTCGTGCAGGAGCCGGACCACGCGGGCGTAGGGCATGGCGAGCGACCGGTTGTCGCCGGGCACGACGGTGGCACCCGCGCGCCGCGCTGTCGCCTGCGCCAGGTGGCCGGTGATCATGAGCGCATAAGGGGTGCGCACCAGGAACACATCCGCAGCCCCGATGCCCACGCGCTTGCGGGCGTACCGGTGCGTCAGGTCGGCCCAGTCGTCCTCGGTGTAGTACGACGCGGTCGGCACCCCCGTGGTACCGCTGGACTCGTGGTAGGTCGCCAACCGCTCCCGGGGTACGGCGAGAAACCCGAACGGGTACGCCTCGCGCAGGTCCCGTTTCGTGGTCAGCCCGGTGTCCCGCAACGCTTGCCGCGTTCGGGGTACCGCGTCGCCGAGCCGGGCGCGGTAGAAGGGCGCGCGCGCCGCCGCGTCGGCGATGACCGGCAGCCGGGCGTCCTGCAGCGCGGCCAGCTCCCTGAAGTCGCGCCACTGCCCGGGTTCCGGTCGGGCGGGCCGGGTCATGGTCATCGGTGCTCCTCTCCGAGGAGGCGCTTCGCGTTGTGCCAGAACACCTTCTGCCGGGTCGGCTCGTCCAGCCCGAGTGCGGCGTACTTGGCCAGTTCGACACCCGGGTCCTGCAGCGGGTACTCGGTGCCGAACAGCACCCGGTCAGCGCCGAGGCGCTGCAGCGCGATCCGGACCGTGACCGTCAGGCAGCCGGAGGTCTCGGTGACGATGTTGGGCTGACCGGCGATCTGGTTGATGCCGTTGGTGTCGATGCCGGTGAAACCGCAGTGCCCGTAGACGAACGGCATGGTGGGGAACTGGCGCGCGAGTGCTACGAGGTCGGCGGTACGCGCGCCGGGCTGCCCGAGGCAGACGGTGTAGACCGGATGCCCGACGTCGGCCGCGACGCGTACCAGGGCGACGGTGCGCGGATCCGCGAAGCCGACGCCGTACACGGCCGGCGAGAGCTCCAGTCCCCGGTACCGGTGCGCCTGCGCCCGGTACGCGGCCAGGTCGGTGTAGGGGCTGGCGAAGTAGAACGGCACCAACCGGTTTCCCGAGAGCTCGCCTGCCGCACGGACGAACCCGTTGTCCGCCAACGCTTCCACGTGCCCGCCCTCGACCAGCTGCGCGGACAGCCGGTCCAGGTCGATCACCCCGCCCGCCGACACAGCCGCGCGCGAGATGCCATGCGCGTCCATCGTGGCGAGCAGCGTGGGTACCGTGTCCGGTCCCGGGGCGAGCCGGACGTGGAAGTCGAAGATGGTCACTGCTCGTAGCACAGTTCGTCGATCGGGTACCCGACGTGCCGGTCGGCGTCGGGCAGGTACCCGAGTACGACCTCGCCCGGCCGCAATGCCGTGGAGTTCAACGGGGTCCCGGCCGGCCCGAGAATCCGGACATGCCAGTCGTCCTGGACGATCGCGTTGACGGTACGCCCGTCCGGCGCGACCGCGTCGATGGACAGCAGCGGCCGGCTCTCGATTTTGGTCCGCCCCACGGTGACCACGCGTGCCGCGCCCTTCACGTCCACCGCCAGGACCCTGCTGCCGGAGCGCAGTTCGCTGAGGTAGCGGGTGTGGCCCGCCTCGGCCAGCGTGTACGACATCAGGGCGCCGGCGTTGACCCGGAACGGCCGGGTGGGCATGTACGGCAACGGATGTGTCTCACTCGCGCACAGCAGCATGCCGCGCGCGTGCGATCCGACCAGGATTCCCTCGTCCTGGCGTAGGTAGGCGCAGGTGTCCACGCACGCCCGCTCGCCCACGCCGACGTGGCTGATCCCGGTGACCGTCAGCTCCACGAGCAGCAGGTCCGGTACCGGCGGTGCGGCCGCTGCCTTGAGCCGGGTCACGTCACCGACCGCCACCGGGGCCATGAGTACCCCGTCGGGGCCGTGTTCCAGCACCCCGAACACCACGGCCGCATCGGTCGGATCGTCGACCACGGTGATGACGCTGCCGTCCGCGCCAGCCGCCGCGGCGAGCACGATTTCCAGCGGGATCTTGGTGGGATCGCGGAACCTCAGCACGGTCCACGCCTCGGTGTGCGCATACCGGCACGCCAGTTCCAGGCTCGACGCATCGGTCACCTCGACGTAGCGCCCGACCCGTACCGCCGGGTGACGGGCGGACACGGCGGCGTACTCGTCGGGCCGTGCCGCGTCGACGATGACGATGTCCGCCGCGCCGACGTCCTCGGGTACGGCCCCGGCGGGCATGAGCACCTTGGTGACGGTGGGCGGCAGCGCCGCGAGGTCGGCCGGGTCGGCCACCACGATCGCGTCGATCCGTTGGTGCAGCGCCTCTTCGCGCAGCGCTCCGGTCAGCGCCCCACGGTCGCGCAGGTCCACCCAGCACAGTTTCATGACCAGACTCCGGTTCCCGAGCCGTGCGGCTCGTTGCGTCCATGTACCAGATCAGCGATCTTGCGGGTGGTCGCGGCCACGTCGTCGGCGCGGATGATGCCGCGCCCGATAGCGACTCCGGCGGCACCGCCGTCGAGCGCATCACGGGTCTGCGCAAGGACTTCGTCGCCGGCGCCCGGCGCTCCGCCGGCCACCAGGACGGGTACCGGCGCGCTGCGCACGACCGCGGCCATCGCCGCGATGGAGCCCGGATACACCGTTTTCACGAGGTCGGCGCCGAGGTCGGCGGCCACCGCGATGGCGTGCGCGACCAGTTGCGGGTCGCGCGGGTCGGGCGTATGCGGACCGCGCGGATACATCATCGCCAGCAGCGGTACGTTCCACCGGTCGCACGCCTCCGCGACCGCCGCGAGGTCGGCGAGCTGACGCTGCTCCTCGCGCGAGCCGAGGTTGACGTGCACGCTCACCCCGTCCGCGCCCAGGCGCACCGCCTCCGCCACGGTGGCCACCAGCACCTTGGCATCCGGGTCGGGTGCGCGCACCGTGCTGGCGCTCAGGTGCACGATCAGCGACGTGTGGCGCAGCCGCTGCGGGCTCACCCGACGCAGGCAACCCTTGTGCAGCACCACCGCGTCGACACCGTGCTCGGTGATCCGGGCGAGCAGGCCGTCCAGATCGCCACCCGGGACGATCGGTCCGTCGCTGACCGCGTGGTCCAGCGGCACCACGAACAGCCGGTCACTGTGGTGGTGCAACCGTTGGAGCCGCAACTCCCGGGCGAACGACGCGCCGATGCGCGGCGCGCTCCCGTTCAGCGTCTGCATGTGCGTACCCCTTTTCCTCGGCCGTCCACAGTGGATGGTGTGTTCCTTGGCCACCTTCGACGCTAACGACCGGTACCAGGGCGGACCACTACTCGTGCGGGTAGCCGATCCGGGGGACTGCTCGGTCAGGTAGTGGCCCGGCCGCAGGGTGCGTGTCAGCGTGGACGCCGACGCGTACCGGACCGGGGAGGGCCGATGGCCAAGCACGCCAATGGTTTGCTGGGCCTGATCGCACCCGGGACGGACTTCGCGCTGCTGCACCGGCCGCTCGCCACCGGTCCCGACCGGTTGACGATCCTGCTCGGCGAGGCACGGGCGGTCGATCGGGTCGCCGACCTGCCCCTGCGATCCGGGTCTGACGGTCCCGCGATGCAGGTCCGCGAGCATCACCACGTCCTTCTCCCGCAGGTGATGCGGGAGCTGCCCCGGGACCGCGCCGTGCTGCGGGACGGGCGGTTCGAGCCGGACGACGACGGGTACGCCGCGATCGTCCGCCGGGTCCTCGACGAGGAGATCGGACGTGGCGAGGGCGCCAATTTCGTGATCCGCCGCGCGTTCACGGCGACCGTCGAGAACCACTCGCTCCGCACGGTCCTGGCGGTCTTCCGCCGGTTGCTCGCCCGGGAACGGGGCGCCTACTGGACCTTTCTGGTGCACTGCGGGGGGCGCACGCTTGTCGGGGCCAGTCCAGAACAGTTCGTCGGGCTTGCCGCCGGTACCGCCACGATGAACCCGATCAGCGGCACCTACCGGTACCCGCCGGGCGGCCCGACCGTACCCGACGTGGTGCGCTTCCTGGCTGACCGCAAGGAGGCCGAGGAGCTCTACATGGTCGTGGACGAGGAGTTGAAGATGCTCGGGCGCATCTGTGACGGCGGCGCCCGGCTGACCGGACCGCACCTGAAGGAGATGGCGCACCTGGCGCACACCGAGTACACCGTCGCCGGGCGTACCCGCCTGGGGGTGCGGGAGGTGTTGCGGGAGACCATGTTCGCGCCGACCGTGATCGGCAGCCCGCTGGCCAACGCCTGCCGGGTGGTCGCCGAGCACGAGGGGCGTGGACGCGGCTACTACGGCGGGGCGCTCGCACTCATCGGGCAGCGCGACGGCCACCGTACCCTCGACTCCGCGATCCTGATCCGCACCGCGGATCTGCACCCGGACGGCCGCTTCGAGGTGGGCGTCGGGGCCACCCTGGTGCGCCGCTCCGATCCGGCTGCCGAGGCGGCCGAGACCCGGGCCAAGGCGCTCGGCCTGCTCGCCGCGTTCGGTGCCGGGGACCGGTCCGCCGCACCGGTCCGGGCCACCCTCGACGCCGACCCCCGGGTGGCCCACGCGCTCGCCGCCCGCAACGATCGGCTGGCGCCCTTCTGGCTGCGGCGTGAGGTGCGGCCCGCGGTCCCGGCGCTCGCCGGGCGGCGGGTCCTGGTAATCGACGCCGGTGACGCGTTCACCGCGATGCTCGCGCACCAGCTGCGCGCCCTCGGCCTGGAGGTGACGGTGCGGGGGTACGACCGCAGTCCACCACCGCACGGGTACGAGGTGGTGCTCGTCGGGCCGGGACCCGGCGATCCACGGGCTGGTACCGATCCGAAGATCGCCGCGCTCCGGGAGCTGACCGAGACGCTTGTGCGCCAGCGGACTCCGGTGCTGTCGGTGTGCCTCGGGCACCAGGTGCTCGCCGGTCTGCTGGGCCTGCCGATATGCCGCCGACCGGTCCCCGCCCAGGGCGAGCAGCGGGAGATCGACTTCTTCGGGCGCGGCGAGCGGGTCGGCTTCTACAACACCTTCGCCGCGTACGCCGACGCCGACCACCTGACCTGCCCGTTGACCGGGGTACCTGTCGAAGTCGGTCGGGACCGTGACACGTCGGAGGTCTACGGGCTGCGCGCGCCCAGGATCGGTTCGGTCCAGTTCCACCCCGAGTCCGTGCTGACCCGGCGTGGACCGGCCATTCTCCGCGAGCTGATCGGCACCCTTCTCGACGTACCCGCGACTGCCGGTTGACCGGTGTTCTCAGCAATTCGTCAATGGGTTGGACTTCTGGCCTATTGGTAGCCATGGTCCGGTGTGCCACCATTCACGGTGACTCCGCGTTGAGCCGGCGGACACAGACAGGAGTTTATTGGTGCCCTCCGTTCGTCCCGCACCCCGGTCCACCCTCGTCGGTCGGGATCGGGAGCTCGCCGACCTGTTCGGCCTGCTCCGCGCCACCGCGGACGGGGTGGGTGGTTGTGTGGTCCTGACCGGCCCGCCGGGGATCGGCAAGACCCGGATGCTCACCGAGGTGCAGCGCCACGCGCTGGTGCTCGGACTCGCCGTCGCGCCCGGACGGGCGAGTGAATTGGACCGCCTGGCACCACTGACCTCGCTGCTGTCCGCGGTACGGGCAGCCGTACCCCGGCCGGTCGACCTGAGCGCGCTGCGCGACCACGACGGGGACCGGCTCTGGTATGTCGACCGGCTCGGTGAGGCGCTGGAGGAGTACGTGACCGGCGGGCCGCTGCTGGTCGTGGTGGACGACGCGCACTGGGCCGATGAGTTGAGTGCCCTGGCGCTGCGGGTCCTGGTACCCCGACTCGCCTCGACGCCGCTGCGCTGGCTGCTGGCCCGGTGGGTGGCGCCGCCGGAGTCGGTCGGGCACGCCGCGATCGACCGGCTGGTCGAGGAGGGCGCTGACCAGATCCACCTCGGGCCACTGGACGAGGATGCCGTACACCTGTTGTGTGCCAACGTTCTGGACGCCGCGCCGGACGCCACCGTGCTGAGCCTGGCCGCCCAGGGCCGGGGCAACCCGTTCCTGCTGGAGCAGTTCCTCACCGCGCTGAAGGACACCGGCCAGATCCACATCAGCGACGGGATCGCCTCGGTGATCGGCAGCGAACTGCCCTCCGGCCTCCCGTCCGCGGTCGAGCAGCGGCTGCGCGGACTGTCCGGCGAGGCCAGGGCGCTGCTGCGCGCCGGCTCGATCTTCCAGCGGGCGTTCACGGTGCACGAGGCGGCGCGTCTGCTCGGCCTGCCCGCGACCCGGCTGAT
>VAXX01000137.1 GCA_005885115.1 Actinomycetota bacterium
ACGCCCCGGCAGCGGCGGCTGAGCTCCCTGCAACCGTCGACGTCATCGGCCTCCACAGGTCTGCCGGACGTATCCCTCCCTCGGTGACGCTTGTCCCGTCGAGCCAGTGAGCCTGCTACACTTGCTGCAGTTAGTGCAGTTAGTGCAGTTGGAGGTCATCGTGAGCGATCTGTTGGTGCGAGACGCCGAGGCCATCCACCGTGCTCTGGCGAAGGCTGGCGACGAGGTACGAGTGGCGCTGTCGCGGGAGACGGCCGAGTTGGTGGCCCGGCTGGTCGACGCCCGGGTGCGGGGCGAGGAGATCCTCGTTACGGCCGGGAATGCCGAGGTGACCCCGACCGAGGCGGCGGTGCTGCTGGGAATGTCACGCCCGCAGGTTCGCAAGCTGATGGACCGAGGCCTGCTTGAGTTCCGCAAGGTCGGCACGCACCACCGCATCCGGGTGTCCTCGATCCGCGCATTCCTCGATGCCGAGCGCCCCCGTCGGCGCGAGGCGATGGCCGACCTGGCCGCGGTGCAGAACGAGCTCGGCCTCACCGAATGACCGACCCCGTTGGCGAAGTCGATCTGGTCCGCGTCGTCCTCGCCGACGCCAACGTCCTGTACTCCCGCGTACTGCGGGACTATCTCCTCTACGCCGCCGACCAGGAGATCATTACCATCACCTGGAGTGAGCAGATCCTCGCCGAGGTCATCGAGCACCTCGAACAGAACGTGGCCGGTTTCGATCATGCTTCCGGCGAGCGGTTGGTGCGCGCCATGAACCGGGCATTCCCCTTCGCTGAGATCGACCCGAGCGAGGAGCATTGGCGCGTGCTGGCCGAGGTGGCGCTTCCCGACGAGGACGACCGGCATGTCCTGGCTGCGGCTGTGGCCGCCGAGGCGACGGTGCTGTGCACCTCCAACGTGAAGGACTTCCCGGTCGTCGCCCTGGGACCACTCGGCATCGAGGTTCTCACCCCAGACCAACTCTTGAGCCGGCTCGTAGCTGAATACGCGCCACAGATGCTCATCGCCCACCGGACTGCAGTCGCGTCGCTGAAGAGCGCGACCGACGAGTCAACCATCGCGGCGCTGCGTAGGGCCGGCGCCGCGGCGACTGCCACGCTGATGGCCCGCTTGCTCGACCTGGGATGAACGATGGTTCGTAGTGGAATCCCTGGTGCAGCCGGATCTGTTGAGACGGCAGCCACGCCAGCGTCGCCGGCCGGGTGTCCGTCACGGGACCCGGGGAAGGTGACCGACACTCAACGCCCTGGCTTGGCCGGCCGGCTTGTTCCGGGCCAGCCGGACGTGGCCACGGTGTGCCGGTACCGTGGCCTTAACCAGCCCGCCCGGCCGCGCGGATAACTTGCCATCAGCCGAGGCGGATGGACTGGGTGGGGGCTTCGGCCATGACGGAGGCGGGCGGGGCGCCGGCGACCCGGGGCGGGCCCGCCGCGGTTCAGCGGTACCCGCCGGGGCGGCTCGCCGGGGCCGGACCGGACCAGGATGCTCGTGCCATTCGTACTCGTGTCGGTCGCCTGTACGGTGTTCCCGCGCAGCTCGACCAGGACGTGACTGCGGCTGACCCAGCGCAGGCCCTGCTCGTCGAGCGCCAGACCGATGCCGACGCCGTCCTCCTCCTCGGGGGCCCGCCCGACCACCACGGGGTCCGCCTCGGTGACCACGAACCGGTGCCAGGACACGCCCTTGACCCGTACGGACATCGTGACGGCCCGGGGACGTACCCCGAAGTCCTGAAGCGGTACGCCGTGCCGGGGACAGTGCGGTACGCCGCCGACGAGCTGCGGCGGCGGCTGGCTCACCGCCTCCCGGGGCTCCTCGGTGGGCGGTGGCCCGAACGGGTCGGGCTCGCGCGTCCCGGGCGCGCCGAAGCTCGGGCAGCTCCGTTCCGGGCAGCGCCAGGTGCGGCTGAACACGCTGGCCGGCGCCGCCGGGCCGGGGCCGGGCAGTTGCGGGATGAGCTGCGGACCGGTGGGTCCGGGGGCCGGCGCGTACGACAGGCCGGGGTACCCGCCCGGGCTGCGGGTCAGCAGCGGGAGGCCGGTCAGCGCCGCGACCTCGCGGATCCGCGACGCGGCGGCCGGACCGCCGGCCCGGACCACCTCGACCTTGCCGTCGTCGGACCAGCGTCGGATCACCATGCGTTCGTTGGCGGTCAGGTCCGTGTCGGACATCAGCGCCCGGTCTGCCACGGCGTACATCGCGACGGCGCCGTCGGACAGGTGCCGGGCGAGCGCGTCGATGACCAGGCCGAGCCGGAGCAGGTGGGCGGGGCGGCCACCGTCGAGGTCGGCGAGCCGGACCACCTCGGCGAGGTCGACGACCCCACCGGCCGCCGTCGGGTCGGTGCTGATGCGCCGCTCGATCGCGTCGAGTACGTGGCTGACCCCGAACCGCACGCTGACCCCCTTCACCCCGGTACCCGCATATCATGCTCGCTGCAACGGACACTGAGAGTATGGACCCTGGATTGGACATCCCCGAGCCGCATGAGGCAACCGAGGTACGGACGGTCCCCTGGTGGGTCGGTCCGGCCTTCGGGCTGCTGGCCCTGGGTACCGTCCCCTGGGTCATCTTCCTGGCCGTCACGCTGCCGCACCATGCGACGTTTGCGCACTACCGGGCGGTCTGGGTGGGCTTTGACAGTGGCCTGATCGCGGTGCTCGCCCTGACCGCGCTGCTGGCCTGGTGGGCCCGCCCTGAGGTGGCGCTCACCTCGACCGCCGCCGCGACGATGCTGCTGGTGGACGCCTGGTTCGACGTGATGACCACGCCGGCCCGTCACGGTCTGCTGATGGCGGTGGTGCTGGCGGTACTGGTGGAGCTGCCGCTGGCGGGGATCTGCCTGTGGATCGCGCGGCACGCCGAGCAGGTCATGGAGTACCGCGTGATGGTGCTCGTCCGGCGGGCGCGGCGGGTCGAACGCCGGCTGGCCCGCCGTACCGTGATCGAGCGCGCCAAGCCCTGACCTCAGCCGGGGACGGGCCGGCCGTACCCGTGGATGGGCGCCTCGTCGATCGGGGCGATGGAGACCGGCTCCCCGACCGTGGGGGCGTGGATGATCCGGTCGTCGCCGACGTACATCCCGACGTGGTGGATGTTGCCGTAGTAGAACACCAGGTCACCGGGTTGCAGGTCGGCGCGCGACACGTGGGCCACCTGGGCCCACTGCATCGCGGCGCTGTGCGGCAGGCTGACCCCGGCCGCGTGCCACGCGGCCATGGTGAGCCCGGAGCAGTCGTAGCTCTCCGGCCCCGCCGCGCCCCACTGGTACGGGCGGCCGAGCTGGCCGTACGCGTACCGGATCGCGATCCCGGCGGGGCCGGGCAGGTACGGCGGGACGTACCGGTCGTGCGGGAAGTACGGTAGGCGGCCGCCGTACAGGGTGTACCGGAGCCGGCTGAGCTGCTCGATCTGCGTCTCGATCTCGGCGCGCTTGATCGCCAGGTCGGCGCGTTGGACCCGTTGCTGGGCCAGGAGCGCGTCGAGGTCGGCCTGCTGCTGCTCGTACCGCTGCTGCACCTGGTCCAGGGCGCCCACCTCGCGCCGGGTCACCCAGCTCAGGTGGTCGAGGATGGTCAACTGGTCGAGCAGCGTGCGCGGGGAGCCGGCCGCGATCAGCGCGGTGAGCGGGGAGCCGTCGAGGTGCTCGTAGAGGCTGGCGGAGTACCGGCCGATCCGCTTCTCCAGCTCGCCCATCGCCGCCTGTACCGGCGCCATCTGCGCGAGCAGCGCGGCCTTGCGCGCCTGCGTGGCGGCCAGCCGCACCTGGGTGCCGTTGTACTGCTCGATCACCGTCTCCAGTTGCTGCGCCGCGGCGCCCAGCTGCTGGGCCAGCTGACCGGGGGACGGCTTGGCGGCGGCCGCGCCGGGGGCGAGCAGTCCGGCGAGCGCCGCGCCCAGCAGCGCCGCGCCCGCCGCCCGCCTCGCGGCGCGGCGGGCGGGAGAAGCGGCAAGGGTACGGCATGATCGCACGTCTGCCCAACGAGCCACGCCTTGACCCGGATGCGCGGTTTGATACCCCTCGGGGTAGCCTCGTTGCGTGGTCGTTCGCTTCCTCCGGAGGGGGAGAGATGACTGTCTCTCAGACATACACCGTCACCGGAATGACCTGCGGGCACTGCGTCCAGGCGGTGACTGAGGAACTGACCCGGCTGCCGGGCGTCCACGACGTCGCCGTGGACCTCAACACCGGCGCGGTGACGGTGCGCAGCGACGGGCAGGTGCCGCTGGACGAGGTACGCGCAGCGGTCGACGAGGCGGGGTATGCGCTGGCCTGACCGGCGTTGGCTGGCCGGGGCCGGCGTGGCGGTCGCCCTCGGCGCCGTCGTGGTGGTGCTGGTCCGGGCACCGGTACCGGCGGTCTCCGGCCCGAGTACGGCCGCGCTCACCGGTCCGGAGTCGATGCCGCACAGCCACGTGATGATGGCCGCCTCGAACGGGCCGGTACCGGTCGGGGGTACGGCGTCGTCCGCGGGCGGCTACTCCTTCGTCGTCACGTCAGAGTCACCGTTCACCTTTCACATCGCCGGACCCGGTGGCGCGGCGGTGACCCGGTTCGCGGTGGTGCACGACAGGCCGCTGCACCTGATCGTGGTACGCCGTGACCTGTCGGGCTTCCAGCACGTACACCCGACGATGGCGGCGGACGGGACGTGGACGTACCCGTTGACGTTGCCGGCGCCGGGGACGTACCGGGCGTACGCCGACTTCACCGCGACCGACGCCGCCGGCCGGCAGAGCGCGGTCGTGCTCGGTGTTGACTTGGCCGACGGGGTTGCCGCTCCGCGTGCGTTGCCGGCGCCGTCCACTGTGGACAGTGTGGACGGGCTGACCGTCTCGTACGAGGGACCGCTGACCGTCGGGGTGGCCGAACCGTTGCTGTTCCACGTCTCCCGGGACGGCGTACCGGTCGCCGTACAGCCGTACCTCGGCGCGTACGGGCACCTGACGATGCTGCGCCGGGACGATCTGGCGTACCTGCACATCCACCCGGAGCCCGACCTCGTGGGCGGGGCCGCCAAGTTCTGGGTGGCCGCCCCGTCCGCCGGTACCTACCGGATGTTCCTCAACGTCCGGGTCGACAGCGTCGTACACACCGCCGGGTTCACCGTGGTCAACTTCGCCACCGAGACGGCGCGCGTGTCGTACCCGCCGTCGGTGGCGCTGGCCGACCTCGTACGGGTGGTCGAGGCGACCGGGTACACCGCGGGCGTGGTACGGGAACCGGCACCCCTCGCGCCCCGGCTCGCGGTCGCCGTCGCGGCGACGATTCCGTTGCTGGTACTCACGATGGGCTTCCCGGGTCGGCTCCCGTGGCTCGCCGTCGCGCTCGCCCTGCCGGTGGTCACCTGGGCCGCCTGGCCCTTCCACCGGGCCGCGCTGGTGAACCTGCGGCACGGCGCCACCACCATGGACACGCTGATCTCGTTGGGTGTCACGGTCTCCACCACGTGGAGCCTCGTCGCGCTGGTCCGCGGCGGCGACCTGTACGTCGAGGTCGGCGCCGTGCTCACCACGTTCCTGCTGGCCGGCCGGTACGCCGAGGCGCGCGCCAAGACCCGGGCCGGCTCAGCGATCCGGGCGCTGGCCACCCTCGGGGCGCGGGAGGCGGCGGTACTGCGTGACGGAGTGGAGACCCGGGTGCCGATCGCGGCGCTGCGGGTCGGGGACCTGTTCGTGGTACGCCCGGGGGAGAAGGTCGCCACCGACGGGGAGGTCGTCGAGGGTACGAGCGCGGTCGATCTGAGCCTGCTGACCGGGGAGAGCGCACCGGTGGAGGTACGCGCCGGGGACGCGGTCACCGGGGCGGCCGTGAACGTCGGCGGGCGGCTGGTCGTCCGGGCCACCCGGGTCGGGGCGGACACCCAACTGGCCCGGATCGGCCGGCTGGTCGCGGCGGCGCAGTCCGGCAAGGCACCGGTACAACGGTTGGCCGACCGGGTGTCGGCGGTCTTCGTGCCGGCGGTACTCGGGATCGCCGTACTCACCTTCGCCGGCTGGCTTCTTGCCGGGGCACCGGTCGGGCGGGCGGTCACGGTGGCGGTCGCCGTCCTCATCGTCGCCTGCCCGTGCGCGTTGGGCCTGGCGACCCCGACCGCGCTGCTCGTGGGTACCGGTCGGGGAGCGCAGCTCGGCATCCTGGTACGCGGTCCGGAAGTCCTGGAGGCCACCCGCCGGGTGGACACCATCGTGCTCGACAAGACCGGGACCGTGACGACCGGCCAGATGTCGGTCGTCCACGTATCCGACGGGGTACTGCCCTACGCCGCCGCCGTCGAGCACGCGGCCGAACACCCGATCGCGCGGGCGATCGCGGCCGCCGGACCCCAACCGCCGTTGCCCGTCACCGGTTTCGCCGCGCTGCCGGGGCTCGGCGCCCGGGGTACCGTCGACGGGCACGACGTCCTCGTCGGGCGGCCCGCTCTCCTTGCGGCACAAGGGATCGCGGTACCGGACGGGTGCGCCGGCATCGTCGTGGCGTGGGACGGTCGGTACCGGGGTTCGGTCACCGTCTCCGATACCGTCCGGCCGACCTCGGCGCAAGCGGTACGCCGCTGCACCGAACTCGGGCTGCGACCGGTGCTGCTGACCGGGGACACCGGATCCATCGCGCGGGAGGTGGCCGCGCAGGTCGGCATCGAAGACGTCGTCGCGGAGGTGCTCCCGGCGGAGAAAGTGGCTGTCGTACAACGGCTTCAGGCCCAGGGGCGGGTCGTCGCCATGGTCGGCGACGGGGTCAACGACGCCGCCGCGTTGGCCGCGGCGGACCTGGGCATCGCGATGGGCACCGGTACCGACGTCGCGATCGAGGCGGGGGACCTGACGCTGGTACGCGCGGACCTGCTCGCCGCCGTGGACGCGATCCGGCTCTCGCGCGCCACCCTGCGTACCATCAAAGGGAATCTGTTCTGGGCCTTCCCATGGCGCTGTCCAGCGTCTTCGTCGTCACCAACAGCCTGCGCCTGTTCCGCTTCGGCCGCTGACGGCGGTCAGGAGTGGCTGGGCGTCGCGGGCGCGGGGGTGACCCAGCCGGGACCGGGGAACGGCCCCCGCTGGAAACGCGGTCCCGGATACGGGCCGACCATCCGGCCGTGCCGGAACCCCGGTCCGTGACCGGTGACGTGCCCCGCGACGAAGCCGATCCCGCCACCGATCACGCAGCCGATCAGCAGACCGACGAGCCCGATCAGCAGCAGCGGCAGCCATCGGGGG
>VAXX01000138.1 GCA_005885115.1 Actinomycetota bacterium
GACGCCCGTGCGCGTTGCGGTCATCGGGCTGGGGCTGATCGGGGGGTCACTCCTGCGGGCACTGGCGGTGGCGGGGCACGCCGTGCTCGGGTACGACGCCGACCCGGCCACCCGGGCGATGGCCCGTACGGCCGCGGCCCGGGCCCGGGTGGGCGCCCGCTGGCAGGTCACCGGTACGGTCCGGGACGCCGCCGCCGGGGCCGACCTCGTGGTGCTGGCGGTACCGCTGCCGGTCGTGGGTACGGTGCTGGACGAGCTGGCCGGGTCCGGGTACACGGGGCTGCTCACCGACGTGACCTCGGTCAAGGGGCCGGTACGCGAACTGGTCCTGAGTCGTACGAAGCTCGCCGGGTACGTCGGCGGCCACCCGATGGCCGGCCGGGAGACGTCCGGCTTCGCCGCCGCCGACCCGCACCTGTTCGACGGCTGCGCCTGGGTGCTGTGCCTGGAACCGGACGAGACGGACCTCGCCGACTGGCTGACCCTGGCCGGGGTGCTGACCGGACTCGGCGCGCGGGTCGTCCCGACCACGGCCGCGGAGCACGACCGCGCGGTGGCGGCGGTGTCGCACGTACCCCATCTGCTGGCCTCGGCCCTGATGGCGGCCGCGGCGACCGACCCGCTGGCGCTGACCCTGGGCGCCGGGTCGTTCCGCGACGGCACCCGGGTCGCCGCCAGCCCGCCGCCGCTGACCGCCGCGATGTGCGGGGGCAACGCGGCCGCCGTCGGCGCGGCACTGGACGCGGTGCTTTCCTTGTTGGGTACGGCCCGGGAGGCGCTCGACGCGACCGACCCGATCGGCGCGTTGTCCGCCTGGCTGGCCCCGCCGGCGACGGCGCGCGCCGCCTGGCCACCCGGTTCGAGCGAGCCGGCGACCCTGCCGGCCAAGACCGACGTGCTCCTGCGTCTGGGCCGGGCCGGCGGCTGGATCACCGAGGTGTCCGCCGACCACCGTACGGTCAGCGCCGCCCGCCCGGCATGACGTATACAAGTCGTATGGCGGCGCCAGCGTTCGATCCGATGATCGACTTCGACGGGCAGTGGAACACCACGCTCGCCGATCGCTATCTGCCCCTGCCCGGCCTGGCGAAGGCCAGGTACGAGTGCATCGACGGGAAACTTTTCATGACGCCGACCGAGGCGTTTTCGAACACCTACGGCGAGGGCCAGCTGCTGCGGATTCTAGGTGCGTCCGCGGATTCCGCCGGCTTCTACCTCGCCCCTACCGCCAACCTGGCCTTCCACCCGGGCAGGTGGGTGCAGCCGGGTCTCGCAGTGCTGCATACGTTGCCGGAGACACCGGACGAGGATCGGTGGGTACCGATCGGGTACTGCGCGATGGCGGTGGAGTTCGTCTCTCCGGGTAGCGGCGACCGGGACCGGATCGACAAGCCCGCGCTGTACGCGGCCGGTGGCGTCCCGTACTTCATGCGGGTGGAGATCGCCCGGCCTCTCCGGCATGTCTCGGTCAGCCTGCTGAAGCTGGTCGACGGCCGGTACGAGCAACTCGCCGCGGCCCTGGCCGGACAGGTCTTCGAGTCGGCCGAGCCGTTCCCGATCCGCTTCGCGCCGGAGTCCCTGCTCTACTGAACACCCCTCAGACCCGGTCGCCCTGGTCCAGACGGATCACCCGGCGGTCGGTGACGATGGCGGTCACCAGGTCGTACGGGGTGACGTCGAAGGCCGGGTTGACCGCGTCCACCCCG
This sequence comes from Actinomycetota bacterium, assembly GCA_005885115.1. Lineage (GTDB taxonomy): Bacteria > Actinomycetota > Actinomycetes > Mycobacteriales > Micromonosporaceae > AC-43. The sequence continues at coordinate 1,707 of VAXX01000138.1, forward strand.
TCGGGCGCGGTACGGGTGCCCCGGAAGCGGAGCACCTCGTCCCGGCCCCGGTCCTCGATCTGCACGGCGGCCCCGTCCGGCGTACCAGTGTCCACAGTGGACTCCGGTGCCACGACGAGGAACGGGATCCCGGCCCGGCGGGCGCCGAGCGCGTGGGCGTACGTACCCACCTTGTTCACCACGTCGCCGTTGGCGCAGATCCGGTCGGCGCCGACGATGACCGCGTCGATGTCCCCGCGCGCCATCAGGAACGGGCCCACGGAATCGACGGCGACCCGGAACGGTACCCCCAACTGGCGCAGTTCCCACGCGGTCAGCCGGGCGCCCTGCAACAGCGGCCGGGTCTCGCTGGCGACCACCCCCGCCAGCGCGCCGCGCCGGTGCAGCTCGGCCACGACGGCCAGCGCGGTCCCGCCGACCACCGCGGCGAGCGCGCCGGTGTTGCAGTGGGTGAGCAGCCGCGGCGCCCCGCCGCACAGCATGGTGACCAGGTCGGCGCCGGCCCGGCCCTGCGCGGCCGAGCTGGCGATCTCCTCGTCGCGTACCCGCAGCGCCTCGGCGAGGACCGCGTCCGGGCCGGCGGAGATCCGGGCGGCGGCGCGGTCCACGCCCCGGGCGAGGTTCACGGCGGTGGGCCGGGCGGTACGCACAGCTTCGATCGCGGGAGCCGGATCGGGGTACTCCCGGACGGCCAACGCGACGCCGAGCGCGCCGGCGACGCCGAGGGCCGGGGCACCCCGTACGGCGAGCCGGCGGATCGCGTCCACCAGTCCGTCCACAGTGGACAGCCGGAGGACCCGTACCTCGTCCGGCAGCGCCGTCTGGTCGATGATCTCGACAGCGCCGTCCACCCAGTCGATCGTCCGCACGCTGTCCACGCTAACGGTAGGTTTAGCCCCATGCGTGATCCTGTCGCCGACCTCAAGGAGATCGCGTTCCGGCTGGAACGGGCCAACGAGGCGACCTACCGGGTACGCGCGTTCCGCTCGGCGGCCAGCGCGATCGGCAAGCTGTCCGCGCAGGAGCTGGCCGAACGGCTGGCCGACGGTACCCTCACCAAGCTGCCCGGCGTCGGTGACGTGACCGCCCGCTGCGTGGCCGAGTCGCTGGCCGGTGAGGAGCCGGTGTACCTGCGCCGGCTCGCCGCCACCGCCGAGGTGGCCATCGACGAGGCGACCGCCGCGCTGCGCCAGGCGCTACGCGGCGACTGCCACAGCCACTCCGACTGGTCCGATGGTGGTTCGCCGATCCCGGAGATGGCGCTCGCGGCGGTCAACATCGGCCACGAGTACCTGGTGGTGACCGACCACTCCCCCCGGTTGACCGTGGCCCGGGGCCTGTCCCCCGATCGGCTGCGCCAGCAGCTCGGCGAGATCCGCCGGATCAACGACCAGTTACCCGAGGGCTTCCGGCTGCTCACCGGGATCGAGGTGGACATCCGCGCCGACGGATCGCTGGACCAGGAGCCGGAGCTGCTGGCCGAGCTGGACGTCGTGGTCGGCTCGGTACACAGCAACCTGCGCGACGAACGGGACGTGATGACCGCCCGGATGCTGGCCGCGATCGCCAACCCGTACCTGGACATCCTCGGCCACTGCACCGGGCGCAAAGTGGCCACCGGCGGCGGGGACCGGGCGCACCGGTCGGGCATGATCCGCAAGGAGAGCGACTTCGACGCCGAGGCGGTCTTCGCGGCATGTGCCGGGTACGACAAGGCCGTCGAGATCAACTGTCGGCCGGACCGGCTGGACCCGCCCAAGCGCCTGCTGCGGCTGGCGGTGGAGGCCGGCTGCCGGTTCAGCATCGACACCGATGCGCACGCTCCCGGGCAGCTCGACTGGCTGCCGGCCGGCTGCGAACGGGCGGCCCGCTGCGGGGTACCGGCCGAGCGGGTGGTCAACACCTGGCCGGTCGAGCTGCTGCTGACCTGGACGGCGGGGCACGAGAAATGAACCCGGCGCGCGCGCCGACCGTCGGTCCAGGCGCTGCCGCCGGCCGGGCAGGCCGCCAAACCGGATCGCGGTAGGGTCGTCGCGTGGGACGAATGGACGACCTTGCCGACCGGTACGTCGACGAATGGGCGGCGCTCGATCCGATCGGCGCGACGTACGTCGGGATCTCCGGGTACGACCACGACCTGACCGACCTGTCCCCCGAGGGCTACGCGGCCCAGGCCGAGCTGGAACGGCGTACCCTCGCCGAACTCGCCACGGTCGAGCCGGCCGGCGAGGGCGAGCGGGTGGCCAAGGAGGCCATGCAGGAGCGGCTCGGGCTGGCCCTGGAGCGGTACGAGGCCGGCGACGTCACCAGCCAGCTCAACGTGATCGCGAGCGCGCTGCACAGCGTACGGAGCATCTTCGAC
>VAXX01000139.1 GCA_005885115.1 Actinomycetota bacterium
CGACGCGGTGGCCGCCGCCCGGGCGGCGCTGCACCCTGACGTGGCCCTGGACTATCTCGTGCTCACCGACCCGGACCTCGGGCCGCCACCGCCCAGCGGTCCGGCCCGGTTGCTGATCGCCGCGAAGGTCGGCGCGACGCGTCTCATCGACAACATTCCCGTGGAGCTGTAGATGCTGCTGCGTACCATGCTCAAGTCGAAGATCCACCGGGCCACGGTGACCCAGGCCGACCTGCACTACGTCGGCTCGATCACGGTGGACGAGGACCTGCTCGACGCCGCCGACCTGATCCCCGGCGAGCAGGTGGCCGTGGTCGATGTGACGAATGGGGCGCGCCTGGAGACGTACGTGATTCCCGGTCCGCGCGGATCCGGCGTTATCGGCATCAACGGGGCAGCCGCCCGGCTGGTACAGCCCGGTGACCTGGTGATCCTCATCTCGTACGGGCAGATGGACGACGAGCTGGCCCGCCGGTACCGGCCCCGGGTGGTGCACGTCGACGCGGCCAACCGGATCGTCGAGCTGGGCACCGATCCGGCCGCCGCCCCACCCGGCCTGATCCGCGGCGATACGCTGGCCAGCGCTGTCCGGTAGGGCGTTGCGCCTGGCTGGACGTCCTCCGTATGCTGCCCAGCCTGGGGGTCGCGGCAGCGCGACGCGGGGGAGGAACGACCATGCGACGCAGGTGGGCGGTGGTGCTCGCGGTCTGCGCGGTACTGCTGTTGGCCGGGTGCGGTAAGCCGCCCGGTACGGACGGTGACCTGATCAACGGGTGGCCCGCTTTTCCGAAGGCGGTCACGCCGGTACCGGCGGTCGGCGCCTGCTACCCGACCGAGTACAACGAGACCTGGTACACCGACTTCACCAACGCCGTACCGTGCTCGACCGGTCACCAGACCGAGACGGTCTACGTCGGTACGTTCACCGGCGCCGACGCCGACCGCTCCTCCCCGCCGCTGGGTGGCAGCCCCGCCCGACGTACCGCGTACCAGCAGTGCCAACAGGCCAGTGTCGACTACCTCGGCGGGGACTGGCACGGCGCCAGGGTCGAGCTGGGCCTGGTGCTGCCCGACGACAAGGCGTGGACCGGCGGAGCCCGGTGGTACCGCTGCGACGTGACCCGCTTCCAGGACGCCAACTACGAGAGCGTCGAGTCCGGCGGCGGCAGCGCCAAGGACGGCCTGCGCGGTGCCAAGCCGCTCGCGGTCAACTGCCTGATGCTGACCGACGACGGCAAGGGCAAGATCAAGAAGACCGACGACGTGACCTGCGACAAGCCGCACAACGCCGAGTTCATCGGGCTCTTTACCGCGCCCGACGCCGCGTGGCAGGCCGACGACAAGGCCCGGACGAAGATCGAGGACGGCGGCTGCGAAGGGGTGCTGTCGACCTTCCTCGGGTACGGGGGCGCCAAGCCGTACAGCAACTACGTCGGCTGGTGGTCGTGGGGTTTCCTGGAGGACCAGTGGAAGCTCGGCGACCGTACCGAACGGTGCTGGGCGGTGGCCCTGACCGGAAGCGGCCTGTCGGTCAACGGGGTACGCGTGGTCGGCAGCATGCGCGGTCTGCGCAGCGGCGCCCCGAAGCGGCCCTGACCCGATAGGCTACCCGCTGGTAACACACCAGGGGGGTGGGCGTGACGCGGTCATGGCGGAACAGGCTGATGCTCGTTGCCCTGGTGGCCGCGGCCGTGGCCGCCGGGGTCTGGTGGATCAACCAGGGTGACCCGATCCCGGACCACCCGCCGGCGAGCGCCCCGAAGGTGGGTAGCTGCTGGACGGTGAGCCCGCAGACCGCCAGGCGGGCGCTGCCCTGGCCGGGCCGGCCGGTGGACTGCGCCGGCCCGCACACCGCCGAGGTGTACCACGTCGGGCAGGTCGACCGGGACCTCGTCCAGCGGGCCCGGGCGGCCAGCGGGGACGACCGTACCGTCGCGGTCAACCTCATGTACGCCCAGGCGCGCCGGGCCTGTGGCGCGTTCGGCAGCGGGTACCTGGGCGGGGACTGGCACGCGACCCGGGTGGCACTGATCGCGAGTTGGGTCCAGCCCAGTACGAACGGGTTCTTCGGCTGTGCCGTGGCGCAGGCGGGCGACCCGGGTGGGGAGGGTTTCGTCACCCGGACCGGCAGCCTGCGCGGCCGGGCCGGACAGCTCGCGGTCGGCTGCGTCACCCGGGAGGCGGACACCGTACGCTTCGCGTCCTGCACGGATGCGCATACCGGCGAGTTCGTCGGCACGTACATCGTCACCCCCAACGGCGCCCCCTTCGACGCCCGCGCCGTCACCGCGGCGGTGACCCGGGGCTGTGGCCAGGTCACCCTGTCCTACCTGGGCCTTTCCGCCGACGCCAGCCGTCCGGACCTGCACGTCGGTTACGTCGGCCCGACCACCGCCGCGACCTGGCTGGGCAGCGACCAGACCTTCGCCTGCTACGCCAGCGCCGACGCCCCGGTCCGTGGCACAGTTCGCAGTCTGGGTACCCGCCCGCTGCCCAGGTGATCCGGTGGCCAACACTGGCGGGATGGACCTGACAGTGCCCCGCCGGCTCCGCGCTCCCGCGCCGGGCTGGGCGGAGACCACCGACGTGGTGGTGGTCGGGTCGGGGGTCGCCGGACTGACCGCCGCGCTGCATCTGCGGGAGGCCGGACTGCACGTCACGGTAGTGACGAAGGTCAATATCGACGACGGTTCGACCCGGTGGGCGCAGGGCGGGATCGCCGCCGTACTCGACCCGTTGGACAGTCCCGGCGCGCACGCCGAGGACACCCTGGTGGCCGGGGTCGGGCTGGGCGACCCGGCCGCCGTCGAGGTGCTGGTGACCGAAGGACCCGCACGGGTACGGGAACTGATCCGCTGGGGTGCCCAGTTCGACCGGTACGCCGACGGCACCCTGATGCTGACCCGGGAAGGCGGGCACCACGCCAACCGGATCGTGCACGCCGGGGGCGACGCGACCGGGGCGGAGGTGCAGCGGGCCCTGCACGCCTCGGTACGCCGGGATCCGTGGATCCGGCTCGTCGAGCACGCCCTGGTACTCGACCTGCTCCGCGACCCGACCGGACGGGCCTGCGGGGTGACGTTGCACGTGCTCGGCGAGGGTACCGAGGACGGGGTCGGCGCGATCCTGGCCCGCGCGGTGGTCCTCGCGACCGGCGGCATGGGCCAGGTGTTCGCGGCGACCACCAACCCGGTGGTGTCCACCGGCGACGGCGTCGCGCTGGCGTTGCGGGCCGGCGCCGAGGTGACCGACATCGAGTTCGTCCAGTTCCACCCGACGGCGCTGTACCTCGGCCTCGGCGCCAGCATCGAGCAGCAGCCGCTGGTCTCCGAGGCGCTCCGGGGCGAGGGCGCGTACCTGGTCGACGGGGACGGCAAGCGGTTCATGGTCGGGCAGCACGAGCTGGCCGAGCTGGCCCCCCGCGACGTGGTGGCCAAGGCGATCTTCCGTCAGCTCCGCGCCTCGGGTACCGACCATGTGTACCTCGACGCCCGGCACGTACCGGACCTGGTCCACCGGTTCCCGACGATCACCGCGTCGTGCCTGGCGGTCGGCGTGGACCCGACCGTCGAGCTGATCCCGGTCGCGCCGGCGGCGCACTACGCCTCGGGGGGCGTACGGACGGATCTGGCCGGCCGTACCTCGATCCCCGGCCTGTACGCCTGCGGCGAAGTCGCCTGTACCGGCGTGCACGGCGCCAACCGGCTGGCCTCCAACTCCCTGCTGGAGGGCCTGGTCTTCGCCCGGCGGATCGCCCAGGACATCCTGCGTGACCTGCCGGCGCAGCTCGACCCGGTACCGGTGCCCGGTCCCGGTGGGGTCCTGCGCGCCGACCTGCGTACCCCCCTCCAGCAGGCGATGAGTACCGGCGCCGGGGTCCTGCGCAGCGCCGCGTCCCTGGACACCGCGTCGGCCGCGCTGGCCGC
>VAXX01000140.1 GCA_005885115.1 Actinomycetota bacterium
AGGATCGGCCCGGGCCGGCGGGCCGGTCAGTGGAGCCGGTTGGCCGGGGCCTTGTCCAGGAGCCAGCCGCGCAGCTTGGTGGCCTGCCGGCGGGATACCGGGAGTTGCCGGCCGGCGACGTCGACGACGAACTGCCCCGGTCCCTCCTCCCGGACGGCGGTGACGTACCGGAGCTGGACCAGGTACGACCGGTGGATGCGGACCAGTCCGGCGGGGCGCCACGAGTCGGCCAGCGCGGCCATCCCGGCCCGGATCAGGTACGAGCCCTCGGCGGTGTGCAGCCGGACGTAGTCGCCCTGCGCCTGTACCCACCGGATGGCCGAGCGGCGGACCAGCTTGGTACTCCCGCCCAGCGAGACCGGAATGACTTCTTCATGTGGATCCGGGGCGGCCCGCGTGACGACGGGCGGCTTCGGCGGGGCCTTCTCGGCGACCGGAGCCGGGCGTACCCGGACGGCCCGGCGCAGCGCCTCGCCGAGCCGCTTGTGGCAGGACGGCTTGGTCACGTAGTCCAGCGCGCCCAGGTCGAACGCCTCGGCGGCGCGGTCCGGGCTGTGCGTGACGAAGATGATCTCCGGCGGGTCGGCCAGCCGCTTGAGCGCCCAGGCCAGCGCCACCCCGTCGAGGTCGCCGAGCGCCGTCTCGACGAAGGCGACGTCGAACCGGTCGGTGCGCAGGGTCTGGAGGGCGGCCCGGGCGGTCGGGGCGGTCGCGACGTGCCCGACCGCCGGGTGTGCGTGCAGGAGCGCGGCCAGGGTCGCCAGGTCGGCGGGGCGGTCGTCGATCACCAGGCAGCGCAGTCCCGTCGCCCGCGGGGCGGCGGTACGGGCCGGTGGCGTGGTACGGGCTGGCTCGGTAGCCGCCCGCGGTCGGGTCGTCTCCAGCATCGTCGGCATGTCCCGAGTCTGACCGCTTGTCGATGCGTTGAGCGGTTGCGATCCGTTGACCGGGACGGCTATGCAGGATCCGAATTGGTCAGTCAGCCAACCAGTTCGGCGGCCAGCGAGGCGATCGCCGGTACGTTCCGCCACGGGTGGAGCCGGCGCAGCTCGTTGGCGACGACGACCGCGCCGGTCTGCCGCCCGATCGCCAACGCCTCGTACCCGAGTGCCGCGGCCCGGTCGGGTTCGCCGCTGACCGCGTACGCCCGGGCCAGTTTGGCCAGGTGGATGCCCTGCTCCCACTTGCACAGGGTGGCCTGGCTGGCCTGCCCGTCCCGGTAGGACTCGATCGCGTCCCGGGGCCGGCCCAGCTCCAGCAGGCATGCCGAGCGCTGTACGCCCAGCGAGTGCTCGGTGATGTAGTAGCCGACCCGGTACTCGTCGGTCCACTGCGCGCGTACCTCCGTGGCGACCAGGGTCGCCTCGTCCAGCACGAGCAGGCCGGAGTCGGGGTTCCCGGCCACCGCGTGCGCCCGCGCCTCCTCCTGGAGGGCCATCGCGCGTACCGCCGGGGACAGCTCGCGTTCCCGCTGGGCGGCCCGGGCCAGCCCGACCATCCGGTCGCCGTCCCCCTCGGCCTCGGCCAGTTGCCCCATCCGCAGGTAGACGTACGCGATCAGCTCGTGGTCCTGCGCCGCCTGGGCCTGCTGGAGCGCGCGCTCGGTCCACATCGCGGCGCCGCGCAGGTCGCCGGTCTCCTGGTGCAGCCAGCCGCAGAACTCGGCGTACAGGGCGGCGACGTCCAGGAGCTGGACGCGCAGCGGGCCGGAGGCCGCCTTGCGGGTCTGGTCGACCAGCTTGTACAGCTCGGCCAGCGCCCGGGACAGGTTGCCCGAACCGAGCCAGTTGTCCGCCTCGTTGAGCAGCCGGCGGACCACCAGCAGGCGGCGGACCACGTCCGGGTCGATCGGCCGGCGGTCCTCCAGCCCGCCGAAGGAGTCCACCGGCAGGGCGGCCAGGACCATGGACGTACAGGCGGCGGCCAGGGTGTGCCCGTCGACCGCGATGTCGGTGAGCGGGTCGTGCCCGGGGACCTTGCCGAACCCGTTGCCGCCGGCGGTGAGCTGGGTGACCATCCGGCCGGCGTCCGGTCCGGCGAGCGGTACGGTGTCGTGGGCCAGGCCCAGCAGGTGCGGCGGGATGCCGAGCAGGCGTTGGAAGATCCGCAGCATCCGCAGGTCGTACGCCAGGTTGCCGCCGGCCTCCAGGCGGGAGATCGCCGACTGGGAGAAGCCGGCGACCGAGCCCAGCTCGGCCTGGTTGAGCCCGTGCGCCTTGCGGGCCGCCGCGATCACCGCACCCGGGTGGCCCCGGGTGGCCGCCTCGCGGATCTCCCACGACTCCCAGACCCCGGGCGGCAGCGGCCGCAGCCCGGTCGCGCTGGGCAGGCTCGCGTACGCCCCGTTGATCGGAAGTTCGAGGACCATGTAGTACCGCGTGTCCCGAGGGGAGGAGGGAGGGACTCTTACCGGCAAGGCTACCGCCGATCCGGTCAGTCCCCTAGGGATCACCCTTCGTGGAGTTGGCCTCCGCGTGGCTACCCGAGATTTACCTTCTGTCCACGTTAGGGTGGCCGGACCATCAGTTCTCAATGGTTGGGTTTACCGGTGACAAAGGTGCTGTATCTGGCCGGCTGGGGCCGCAGTGGCAGCACCATCCTCGAAGCCGTGCTCAACCAGGTACCCGAGCTCGTCGGCTGCGGCGAGCTGAAGTTCGTCTGGCGGCGCGGGCTCATCGAGAACCGGCGCTGTAGCTGCGGTACGCCGCTGCGTGAGTGCGGCTTCTGGACCCGGGTGTTCCACGAGGCGTACGGCGGGATCCCGGAGGCGCGGCTGGCCGCGCTGGACGCGGCCACCGGCCGGTACCGCACCCGGCACCTGCCCAGCCTGCTGCTGCCCGGCGCCCGGGACCGGTACGCCCCCGAGCTGGCCTGGTACCGCGACGATCTCGCCACCCTGTACCGGGCGGTGGCGCGGGTCGCCGGTGCGCAGGTCGTCGTGGACTCGTCGAAGTTCCCGTCCCACCTCGTCGCGCTGCTCCAGACGCCCGGGCTGGACGTCCGGGTCGCGCACATCGTCCGCGACCCGCGCGCCGTGGCGTACTCCTGGCAGCGTGACAAGATCGACCCGGACGCGCCGGACGGTGGCCGGATGCCGCGCCTGCTGCCTGGCGTGACCGGCGCGTACTGGTCCTCCTGGAACCTGGCCACCGAGCGGATCGCGCGGACCAACCGGCTGCCGTACCTGCGGGTCCGGTACGAGGACATGATCGCGGATCCGCGCGCGGCGATCGGGCCGGTGCTGGAGCTGGCCGGGCTGCCGGGCGATCGGGTACCGGTCGCGGCCGACGGCACGGTCGGGCTCGGGGTCAGCCACCAGGTGTCCGGCAACCCGGTGCGGTTCAGCCAGGGCGCGATCCGGATCCGCGACGACGACGAGTGGACCCGCGAGATGGGCGCCGCCGCGCAGGTGGTGGTCAACGCGGTGACCACGCCGGTACGCCAGCGGTACGGCTACCGCTCGGCCCGCCCGGCTCCGGTGCTCGCCGCCACCCCGGAGCGCGTCGGCTCCTGAGTCAGGGCTCCGGCCACTCGTGCACCGGGGTGTTGCTGTGCATCAGCTCCCGGTAGTCGCAGAGCATCGCGCACAGCGCGTCGGCCCGGGAACCGGAGCGCCGGACCGAGGCGGCCACCTGCCAGGCCGAACCGTTGCGGGCGGTGATGCAGCGCCGCTCGATGACGCCCATCAGCCGGTCCCGCTCGTCCGGGTCCACGCCCCACTCGTCCAGCCCGTGCGCCGCCATCGGCAGCAGCCGCCGCAGCACCAGTTCGGTCGCGGGTACGGTGCCCAGGCCCGGCCAGTACATCAGCGCGTCGATGCCGTACCGGGCGCCGCTGTGGAAGTTCTCCTCGGCGGCGTTGAACGACATCTC
>VAXX01000103.1 GCA_005885115.1 Actinomycetota bacterium
GTGTACGCGCACCGGCTCGCCGACCCGGCCAAGGGGACCGGCATCGCCATGGTCTGTACCTTCGGCGACCTCACGGACGTGACCTGGTGGCGGGAGCTGGACCTGCCGACCCGGGTGATCCTCGGCCGCGACGGCCGGTTCACCGCCGGTCCGGCCGAAGGGCTGACGGTCACCCAGGGCCGGCGCCGGATCGTGGAGCTGCTCAGGCGGTCCGGCGACCTCATCGGCGAGCCGCAGCCGATCACGCATCCGGTGAAGTTCTACGAGAAGGGCGACCAGCCGCTGGAGATCGTCTCCAGCCGCCAGTGGTACCTACGCAGTTCCGGCCGGGAATGGCGAAATCTCCGCGAAGACTTGATGCGAGCTGGAAATCAGCTGCGCTGGATCCCCGAGCACATGCGCCACCGGTACGAGCACTGGGTCAACGGCCTGACCGGTGACTGGCTGGTGTCCCGGCAGCGGTTCTTCGGCGTGCCGATTCCGGTGTGGTACCGGCTCTCCGCGACCGGTGAGCCGGACTACGGCCACCCGTTGACCCCCGACGAGTCCCGGCTACCCGTCGATCCGGCCGCCGAGCCTCCCGACGGGTACGCCGAGGACCAACGCGGTACGCCCGGCGGGTTCATCGCCGATCCGGACGTCTTCGACACCTGGGCCACGTCCTCGTTGACGCCGCTGATCGCGTCGGGCTGGGAACGTGACCCGGACCTGTTCGCCCGCGTGTACCCGATGGATCTGCGCCCACAGGGACCCGAGATCATCCGTACCTGGTTGTTCTCCTCGGTCGTGCGCGCCCATTTCGAGTTCGGCGCGCTGCCCTGGCGGGACGCCGAGATCTCCGGCTGGATCCTCGACCCCGAGCACAAGAAGGTCTCCAAGTCCAGCGGCAACGCGGTGGTGACCCCGATCGAGCTGCTGGAGAGGTACGGGTCGGACGCCGTGCGGTACTGGTCGGCCAGCGGCCGGCCCGGCGTGGATCTCGCCGTCGACGAGAACCAGATCAAGGTGGGCCGCCGGCTGGCGACCAAGCTCCTCAACGCCTCGCGGTTCGTGCTGAACTTCCCGGTCGCCTCCCGGATCACCGAACCGCTTGACCATTCGATGCTCGCCCAACTGTCAACTGTGGTCGGTCAGGCGACGGCGGGGTTCGAGGCGTACGACCACACCGGTGCGCTGGCCGCGACCGAGGAGTTCTTCTGGCGGTACTGCGACGACTACCTGGAACTGGTGAAGGAGCGCGCCTACGGCGAAGGCCCGGCCGCGGACTCCGCCCGGGCGGCCCTGCGCCACGCCCTGGACATCCAGCTCCGGCTGTTCGCGCCGATCCTGCCGTACGTGACCGAGGAGGTCTGGTCCTGGTGGCGGGACGGCTCGATCCACCGCGCGCGGTGGCCGGAGCCGGAGCAGGGACCCGGCGACCCGGGACTCCTGACGACGGTGGCCGCCGCCCTCGGGCAGGCCCGCAGGGCCAAGTCCGGGCGACGCCTGTCCATGAAAGCGGAGATCCCCGCCGCGACCGTGTCCGCGAGCGCCGGCGAACTGGCCCGGTTCGCCCAGGCGCGCGGCGACTTCCTGGCCGCCACGCACATCGTCAAGCTGGACGAGACGCTCCAGCCGGACGGGCCGCTGACCCTGGAGACCCGGTGGTGACCAGCTACCAGTCGCCACCGAAGTCGCCACCGAAGTCCCCGCCGCCGCCGTCCCAGTCGCCGCCCCCGTCGAAGTCGCCGCCCTGCTGGTCCATCGCCGAGTCCTACCCGGCGTCGTAGCCGGAGTCCCAGCCGCCGTCGAAGCCGCCGAACCCGTACCCGGGGGAGAACAGCGCGTCGAACAGCAGCATGCCGCCGACCACGCCGGCGCCGGTGGCCAGTGCGGTCTTCCACAGCGGCTCGGAGTAGTACCCGCCGGGTACCCGCCGGCCCTGCACGATGCCGCCCGGGTAGTAGTACGGCGTGCCGTCGCTGTACTGCGGCGAGGCCCGGTACTCCCGGCCGTCGACCTGTACCGCCCGGTCCTCGCGGATCACCCCGGCCTGGCGCTGGGCGGCCAGCGGAGGCAGCTCCGGCCCCGGGTCCAGACCGAGTGCGGTGCGGGCGGCCCGCACGTACGACAGGCCCTCCAGCGCCGTCTCCCGGGCCAGCTCGTACTGCTTGACCGTGGTGGCCCGCTCCAACTGCGATCCGGCCGCGTTGTACCGCTCCCCGGCGTCGACCAGCGCCTGCTTGACCGCCGGCTCGTCACCGGTGGGCAGGTTGATGATCTGCCCACCCAGCCGCTCGTACCAGCGCAACGCCTCTTCCCGCGCGTCCGCCAGCTCCTGCTCCCTGCGCCGCCGACCCCACATGGGAACCACGGTACCTAACCGCGTCTTGTCGTACCCCTCCCGCATGCTTGTGCCGTGGCTGTCGTACTCGTGCTGATCGGTCTGTCCGTCGGGGCCGCGCTGGGCTGGCTCGCCGCGCGGGCCCGCGCCGCCGCGGAGGTCGCGCGGCTGGACGCGACGCTGCGCGCGACGCGCGAGGGTGAGGCGCGGCTGGAGCAGTCGCTGCGCGCGCTGTCCCACGAGGCCGCGCGGGACCAGCACAGCGCGCTGGCGCAGCTCCTGACCCCACTGCAAGAGGCCATCCACCGGTACGAGCGACGAGTGGTCGAGGTCGAGAACGACCGGGTCGACTCCTACGCCGAACTGCGCACCGAGCTGCGGCAGATGCAGTCGGTCTCGACCGCCCTGGCCACCTCCACCGGCCAACTGCTCGCGGCCCTGCGTGCCCCGCAGGTACGTGGCCGGTGGGGCGAGCACCAACTGCGCCGGATCGTCGAGGCGGCCGGGATGCTCGAGCACTGCGACTTCACCGAGCAGGTCAGCGCCACGACCGACGACGGCGGCGTACGCCCGGACCTGCTCGTACGCCTGGCCGGCGGCCGCCATGTCGTGGTGGACGCCAAGGCGCCGTTCGACGCCTACCTGACCGCGATGGAGGCGCGCGACGAACGCTCCCGGGACGCGCAGTTGGACCTGCACGCCAAGCACCTGCGCGGCCACGTCGACGCGCTGGCCGCCAAGGCGTACTGGACGGCCTTCGAGTCCACGCCGGAGTTCGTCGTGCTGTTCGTACCGGCGGACACCTTCCTCGACGCCGCGTTGCAGCGCGACCCGACCCTGCTGGAGCACGCGTTCAGCCGCAACGTGGTGCTGGCCACCCCGGCGACCCTGGTCGCGTTGCTGCGTACGGTCGCCTACGCCTGGCGGCAGGAGGCGCTGACCCGCAACGCCGTGCAGATCCACACCCTCGGCCGCGAGCTGTACGCCCGGCTGTCCACCATGGGCGTCCACCTGACCAAGCTCGGCGCGTCGCTGTCCGGCGCGGTCGGCGCGTACAACCGGGCGGTCGGGTCGCTGGAGGCCCGGGTCCTGGTCAGCGCCCGCAAATTCGCCGAGCTGGGCATCTCCGACGACCCGCTCGACCCGCCCGAGCAGGTCGAGGTCACGCCCCGCCAGCTCCAGTCCCCCGAGCTTGTCGAGGACAGCGGTTACCGTGGATGAGTGGCTCCTACCTGCGCGCGGTTTCCCGCCGGTCGATGCGGGGAACCGTGTCGCCTGTGCAGCCGAATCATGACGGCATCGAACCCGGTCGACCCGTGAGCACCCCGCCCCCGGCCGACCCGCCACCGGCGGGCCAGCCCGTACCACGGCCCTCGCCCCGTCCCGCGGCTGGGCCGCGGGCCGGCGGGCCGGCCGCCGCGACGCTGGCCCCGGTCGCCCCGGCGCCCGCCGGTCGGGGCCGGACCGCGGCCGACAAGGCGATGGTGAAGGCGGTCCGCAAGGCCCGCCGCCGGGCCCGGTTCGCCGCGCTGATCGCCGTCATCGCCATGCTGCTGGGCGCCGGTCTCGCGGTCGGCGCGTACTACTTCGACAGCGTGCCCACGCCCACCGAGCTCGCGCTGCCGCAGTCCACGACCGTCTACTACGCCGACGGAAAGACGCCGATGGCGAAGCTGGGCGTGGAGAACCGGACGATCCTCACGTACGACGAGATCAACGACGCGGTCAAGCAGTCCATCGTCGCGGCCGAGGACCGCACGTTCTGGACCAACAAGGGCATCGACTTCTGGGGGGTACTGCGGGCGGCGTGGAACAACGTCTCCGGCGGCCAGACCCAGGGCGCGTCCACCATCACCCAGCAGTACGCGCGGGTCGCCGCCGACCTCAAGGGCGTGACGGTGTCCCGCAAGCTGCGCGAGGCGGTCATCGCCTGGAAGCTCCAGCAGCGGTACTCCAAGCAGCAGATCCTCGAGTTCTACCTGAACACGGTGCCGTTCGGCCGGGGCGCGTACGGCATCGAGGCGGCCGCCCAGGCGTACTTCGGCAAGACGGCCAACCGGACCGCAGCGCAGGAGAGCCAGATCACGGTAGCCGAGGCGATGGTGCTGGTATCCATGGTCAAGCAGCCCGAGCCCGACCCCGCCGACCCGGAAGGCCACCCCGGGTACGACCCGACCCGCAGCGCCAGGGCCCTGGAGAACTCCAAGGCCCGCTGGGAGTACGTACGCCAGGGCATGGTCGCCCTGCACTACCTGACCCCGGCGCAGGCCGATGCCCTGCGGTACCCCGACACGGTGCGCAAGTTCGACCCGACCGCCCGCGAGTCCGGCCTGGACCAGCCGACCGGCCTGGTCGTCGACCATGTGCTGAGCGAGCTGCGGCAGACCGACGCGTTCAAGGGCAAGCCGAAGGACTACATCCAGAACGGCGGCTTCCAGATCGTCACGACGATCGACAAGCGGGTCCAGGACATCGCCGAGGCCAGCGCCGACATCCGGCGCAACACGGCGCCGGCGATCGTCCGGGGGCAGCCGAAGAACTGGCAGGCGGCCCTGGTGGCGGTTGAGCCCGGGACGGGTCGGGTGCTCGGCTACTACGGCGGCAGCGGCAGTGGCGCGACCGACTACGCCGGCTGGTACTACGACGCGGACGGCACCCCCACCGGCCGGGGTGAGCATCCGCCCGGCTCGTCCTTCAAGGTGTACGACCTGGCCGAGGCGCTGCACCAGAAGGTTTCGCCGAAGTCGCACTGGGACTCGCCAGCGGTCAAGGAGTTCCCGAACAGCGGCCGGACCAACGGCAGCCCCAACGGCCCGGTACGCAACTCCGGCAGCGCCCCGTGCCAGCCCGACTGCACCCTCTGGCAGGCCACCGCCGCCTCGCTCAACGTCACCTTCTTCGACCTGACCGAGCACCTGGGCGTGGCCAACGTCATCGACATGGCCAAGCACGCCGGGGTCGACTCGATCTGGGCCAACCAGCCGGGTCAGGCGCTGCCGGTCCGGGTGGACCTGCGGGAGAAGTCCGGCCAGGACGTCGCGGGGCAGTTCTCCACCGAGGTCGGCATCGGCCAGTACGGCATCACCGTGCTCGACCACGCCAACGGGATGGCCACGTTCGCGGCCGGCGGCAAGCGCGCCGACACGCACTTCGTGAGGTCGGTGACCCAGGGCACCGACACCGTGTACACCGAACGGATCGTCGCCAACGACGTCGGTCTGGACCAGGAGCAGATCGACGAACTTAACTGGACATTGAGCAAGGTGGAGGCCTCGAAGCTGAACAACGGCTGGGACGTCTGCGGCAAGACCGGCACCTGGCAGTACGGCAACACGCCGGCCAACGCGCACACCTGGATGGTCGGGTACACCCGGGCGCTGGCCGCCGCCGCCTGGCTGGGTACGACCGACGGCGGTCCCCTGATCGCCAAGGACGGCAACCAGAACGTGTTCGGCGCCAACTACCCCGGGGCGATCTGGCGGCAGTTCATGACCCAGGCCCTGGCCGCCCTCAAGCTCGACCCGAACAAGTACCGCTTCGAGGCGCCGAAGTGGCCCGACGAGTCCTCCTCGACCGGTCCGGGTCCCACGACCACGCCGTCGCCGGGGCCGAGTGGACCGAGCCCGTCGCCGTCCTGCCCGCCGGCGGACTGCCCGAAGACCTCGCCCAGCCCGTCGCGCAGCAAGCCCAAGCCGACCGTGAGCCCGAGCCTGCCGTCCCCCAAGCCGACCCTGCCGACCATCCAGCCGCCCGGAGCGGCGGCCGGACCGTAAGGCGGCCGGACTGACCGGCTAGCCGGCCGCCGCCGCCCGCATGTCGCGCTTGAGCTCCTGCGGCAGCGAGAAGATCAGCCGCTCCTCGGCGGTCACGACCTCCTCCACGTCGGTGAAGCCGAGCCCGGCCAGGGTGGCCAGCACCTCGGTCACCAGATCCTCCGGCACGCTGGCCCCGGAGGTCAGCCCGACGGTCGACGCGTCGGCGAGCCAGCCGGAGTCGATCTCGCTGGCGTAGTCGACCAGGTACGCCGCCCGGGCCCCGGCGTCCAGCGCCACCTCGCGCAGCCGTACCGAGTTGGACGAGTTGCGCGACCCGACCACGAGTACCACGTCACACGAGGGCGCGATCTCCTTGACCACCTGCTGGCGGTTCTGGGTGGCGTAGCAGATGTCGTCGCTGGGCGGGGACTGGAGCAGCGGCAGCCGTTGCCTGAGCCGAGCGACGGTCTCCATCGTCTCGTCCACCGACAGCGTGGTCTGGGACAGCCAGACCACCTTGGCCGGATCCCGGACGACCACCGAGTCGGCCCCGCCCGGACCGTCCACGAGCTGGACGTTCGCGGGCGCCTCCCCGGCCGTACCGACGACCTCCTCGTGCCCTTCGTGCCCGATGAGCAGGATGTCGTAGCCCTCCGCCGCGAACCGGCGCGCCTCCTGGTGCACCTTGGTGACCAGCGGGCAGGTGGCGTCGATCGCCTTGAGTCCCCGGTCGCGCGCCGACTCGTACACCGACGGCGCCACCCCGTGCGCCGAGAAGATCACGGTGGCGCCCTCGGGCACCTCCTCATTCTCCTCGACGAAGATCGCACCCCGGGCCTCCAGCGTGGCCACGACGTGGACGTTGTGCACGATCTGCTTGCGTACGTAGATCGGCGCGCCGTACAGCTTCAACGCCTCCTCGACAGTCTGTACCGCCCGGTCGACGCCGGCACAGTAGCCACGGGGCTTGGCGAGCAGCACGCGCTTTGTCACAGGCCAACACTACGCTGTGCCGGTGAGCGATCCATCGACCCCGGAACAGCCCTGGCCGGTACGTGTGGTCAGCCAGAAGATCGGCGCCTGGGTCGGCAAGCTGGGGTGGGTGTGGGTGGACGGGCAGTTGGCGCAGATCACCCGCCGACCCGGCACCCAGGTGGTCTTCCTCACCCTCCGCGACCCCTCAGCCGATCTGAGCCTGACCGTGACCGCGCACCGTGACGTCCTGGACACCGGCGCCCCCAACCTGACCGAGGGCGCCCGGGTGATCCTGCACGCCAAGCCGGAGTTCTTCCCGGCCCGGGGCACCCTGTCGCTACGCGCCGACGAGATTCGCCAGGTCGGCCTCGGCGAGCTGCTCGCCCGGCTGGAGCGGTTGAAGAAGCTGCTGGCCGCCGAGGGCCTGTTCGACCCCCGGCGCAAGCGCCGGCCGCCGTTCCTGCCCCGCCGGATCGGGCTGGTCACCGGCCGGGCCAGCGCCGCCGAACGCGACGTGCTCACCAACGCCCGGCGCCGCTGGCCGGCCGTCGAGTTCCGGGTGGTCAACGTCGCCGTCCAGGGCCCGACCGCGGTACCGCAGATCCTCGACGCCCTGGCCGTCCTCGACCAGGACCCGGACACCGACGTGATCATCCTGGCCCGTGGCGGCGGCAGCGTGGAGGACCTGCTGCCGTTCTCCGACGAGGCGCTGTGCCGGGCGGTCTTCGCCTGCCGTACCCCGATCATCACCGCGATCGGCCACGAGACCGATACCCCGCTGGTCGACTTAGTGGCCGACATGCGCGCGTCCACGCCGACCGACGCGGCCAAGCGCGCCGTGCCGGACCTGGCCGAGGAGCGGCAGCGGATCGCCCAGGCGCGGGGCCGGATCGGCCGCGCGGTGGCCGGGCTGCTCGACCGCGAGCAGCACCGCCTGGACGCGCTGCGCAGCCGGCCGGTCCTGGCCCGGCCCGAGGTCCTGCTCGACCAGCGCGCGGCCGAGGTCGGCGCGCTGCGCGACCGGGCGGCCCGGTGCCTGCGGCACCGGCTGGAGGGCGGCGCGGCCGAGCTGGGACACACGGTCGCCCGGCTGCGCGCGCTCTCGCCCGGGGCCACGCTCCAGCGGGGGTACGCGATCGTCCAGCGCCCCGACGGAGCCGTGGTACGCCGGCCCGATCAGGTGAGTCCGGGCGACCCGGTACGCCTGCGGCTGGCCGGCGGCGAGTTGACCGCTACGGTGGCCGCATCATGACTGACGTCGAACTGAGCTACGAGCAGGCCCGTGCCGAACTGGCCACCGTGGTGGAGAAGTTGGAGGCCGGGGGTACCACCCTGGAGGAGTCCCTGGCGTTGTGGGAGCGCGGCGAGAAGCTCGCCGACACCTGCCAGCGCTGGCTGGACGGGGCCCGGGCCCGGCTCGACGCCGCCCGCCAGGAGCGCGGCGCCGAGCCGGGTTGAGCGGCGCATCCGGGTTCACGCCGGAGGCGGCCGCGCCGACTGTAGGTCCAGGCGCTTAGGGCGCATCCGGGTTCACGCCGGAGGCGGCCGCGCCGACTGTAAGTCCAGGCGCTTGGGATACACATCAGCCCCCGTTGAAGATGCGGTACACCGCGTCCGGCGCCTCGACCGTGTCGGAGGCGGCCGGCGCGCTGACCGACACCGGGGTGCCGTAGTCGCTGTACGTGCTGGTGATGCTCGCCTGCGGGTCGACCGAGGACAGGTCCAGCGACACCTGGGCGAGCCGGCCCTGGTCGTCCAGGACGACCGTCGCCGGTACCGTCCTGGCCTTGTCACCGAGCTTGGTCACCGTCGCGGGGTCGATCGCCGAGTCGGTGGTCTTGGTCAGGTCCAGGGTGACCGTGTAGTGCGTCGCGTCGATCCGCTTGGCGTCGGTCATCCCGTTGAACAGGCCGGAGGACCGGGTCGGGTCGGTCCTGCTCGGGTCGATACCGAACCCGGCGGAGTTCTTGATCTTGGTCTGGTCGATGTGCATCCACTTGCCCGAGGGCAGGCCGAGCGCGGCGTTCTTGCCGCCGAAGTCGATCTTCATCCAGTAGTCCGGCGTGATCAGGATCATGTCCCAGGTGATGCTCACCCCGCTCTGTACGCCGGCCAGGGTCAACGCGACCTTCTTGCCGGCCGGGTCGACCGCGCCCTGCCCGGACAGGCCCCCGGTGACCAGCGTGTACTTGTAGCTCGTGTCCCCGAGCTTCTTGACCGCGGCCAGGACGGTGTCCATGGCCGTGGCCGGGCTCGGCGACGGCGAGGCGGCCGCCGACGAACTGCCGGCGGTGCCGGACGAACTTGCGTTGGTGCAACCGGCCGTACCCATGGCCGCCATGGCAAGGATCACCAGGCCGGCCACGGCGAGACGCCGAGTCTTCACGAGAGTCCTCCAGTCTGAGGGGTTGCTGCTACGTACCCATTCATTGCGATCGCTAAATCGCAGCTCAGCGCAGGCTCCCGGCGAGCGCGCGTAGGTCACTGTCTGTCGCCGTACCGACGACCACGACCGTCCGACCCTGATCGACCAGGACCAGGGCCCGTCCGCCACCGTGCACGACGGGGTACGTCCGCCAGGCCCGCCCGTCGATCGTCACCAGGTTTCCCGGCCGCGCATCGGTGCCCAACTCCGCCGGCAGCAGCACGTCACCGGTCCGGTCGCTCTCCACCAACTGGAGTCCGCCGCCGCTCGGGCTGACGTACCCGACCCGCAGCGTCCCGCCGGCATATGTGGCACTGATCACGGTCCAGCCCTTCGCGAGCCCGTCCGGCGCCAGGACCGGGTACGGGGCGCTGTGCCGGGCCGTGGCCCAGGTCTGACTCGCGTCGACGGCGACGGGTGCGTCGCCTGAGTAGAAGTACCGGTACGCCCCGACCAGCAGGAAAATCGGGATCAGCAGCACCGCCATCGACAGGAGCATGTCCCGGGCCGGGCGCCCGGAGCGGGGGTTGGCGGCGGGGGCGTCGGCGGACACGTACCCCATCCTCCCATCACCCGCCAAACCCCCCGCATCCGCGGGCGCTGAAAACCTCCGCCGGCTGGTCCAGCCCAAGTGCTGGCCCACGAAAACAACCGCGTGCCAGGATGAGCCATGACCGAGCTTGTGCCGCGCAACCGCGAGGAACTCGACCGTAACCTGGCGCTGGAACTGGTCCGGGTGACCGAGGCCGCAGCGCTCGCCGCGGGCCGCTGGGTCGGCCGGGGCGACAAGGAGGGCGGTGACGGTGCCGCCGTCGACGCCATGCGCAAGCTGATCAACTCGATCTCCATGCAGGGGGTCGTGGTGATCGGCGAGGGGGAGAAGGACAACGCCCCGATGCTCTACAACGGGGAGAAGGTCGGCGACGGGACCGGCGCCGAGGTCGACGTGGCGGTCGACCCGATCGACGGGACGACCCTGATGGCCAAGGGGATGCCCAACGCGGTGTCCGTGCTGGCGGTGGCCGAGCGCGGCGCGATGTTCGACCCGAGCGCGGTCTTCTACATGGAGAAGCTGGCGGTCGGCCCGGACTGCGCCGACGTGATCGACATCAATGCGGGGGTACGCGAGAACCTCCGCCGGATCGCCAAGGTCAAAAAGTCCGGCATCTCCGATGTCACCGTGTGCATCCTCGACCGGCCCCGGCACGGCGAGCTGGTCCAGCAGGTACGCGACGCCGGTGCCCGGATCCGGTTCATCTCCGACGGTGACATCGCCGGGGCGATCAGCGCCGCCCGGGAAGGCTCGGAGACCGACGTCCTGATGGGCATCGGCGGCACCCCGGAGGGCATCACCGCCGCCTGCGCCCTCAAGTGCCTGGGCGGGGCGATCCAGGCCAAGCTGTGGCCGCACGACGACGCCGAGCGGGACCGGGCCGTCGCGGCCGGGCACGACCTGGACCGGGTACTGCACACCGACGACCTGGTGACCGGGGACAACTGCTTCTTCGTCGCGACCGGCGGATCATCGACTCGTACCACCGGTTGGAGAAGCTGGCCCGCTACTCGATCGTGGACTTCGACGGCTACCCGTTGTCGGAGGAGTGACCCGGGAACAGGTGCGCCGACGGGTCGATGACGATCGCGGCGTTGTTGACGGCGGTGGCCGCCTCGCCGAAGCCGACCGCGATCAGTCGTACCTTGCCCGGGTACTCGGCGATGTCGCCGGCCGCGAACACCCGGGGCTGGTTGGTGGCCATCGTCGTGTCGACCTTGATGTGCCGCTTGTCCAGCTCCAGGCCCCACTGCGCCAGCGGTCCGAGGTCCGCGGTGAAGCCGAGCGCGGCCACCACGGTATCGGCCGGCAGCTCCCGGACCTCCTCGCCGTCGACCGCGACCTCGACACCCTCGACCCGTTCGTCGCCGAGGATCCGGCGTACCTGGGCGTTGACGATGATGTCCACCGGCAGGTCGCGGACCCGCGCGACGGTACCCGCGTGGGCGCGGAACTTGTCCCGGCGGTGGATCAGCGTGACGGACTTGGCCAGCGGCTGTAGCGAGAGCGCCCAGTCGAACGCCGAGTCCCCGCCCCCGACGATGACCACGTTGTGGCCCTTGAGGTCGTCCAGGTGCGGTACGAAGTAGACGATCCCGGTACCGGGGAACTCGTCCGCGGCCGGCAGCGGCCGGGCGGTGAAGCTGCCCAGCCCGCCGGTGACCAGGACCGCGCCGCAGTGCAGGCTCGTCCCGTCGGACAGCCCGAGGACCGGCCGGTCCTCCCGGTACGCCAGGGTGGACGCCTGTACCCCCAGCAGGTACTCCGGCCCGTACGGCTGGGCCTGCTCGACGAGGTTGTGCACCAGGTCCCGGCCCCGGATGACCGGGAAGCCGGCGATGTCGTAGATCTGCTTCTCCGGGTACATCGCGGTGACCTGGCCACCCGGCTCGGGCAGCGCGTCGATCAGTACCGTCGACAGCCCCCGGAAGCCGGCGTAGTACGCCGCGAACAGCCCGGTCGGGCCGGCTCCCACGATCGCGAGGTCAACCTCGCGCAGCTCGGGTCCCCCGTCGCCCATCTCCACCGCCCGAAGTCGATCGATCGAAGTTGACCAGACCATACGGGCGCCCCGGCGGGTGGGCAACAAACGTCCCACGATTACGACGCCGCGGTCTCCGGCAGCGGGGCGGCCCGGCGGCGGAACAGGACGGCGGCCACGAGCCCGCCGATCAGCCCGAACAGGTGCGCCTGCCAGGAGAACCGGGCGTCGGTCGGCAGGACGTTGGCCAGTTGGGCGCCGTACAGCAGGCCGATCAGCAGCCCGACCCCGATCCCCCACACGCTGCGCTCGACGATCCCGCGGACCAGCAGGAAGCCGACGTACCCGAAGATCACCCCGCTGGCGCCGATCACCACGGTGTCCGGCCGGCCGGTGAACCAGACGCCCAGGCCGCTGGCCAGGGCCACGACCGCGGTCACCCCGAGGAAGCGCCGGCCGCCGCTGGCCAGCACGAACGTGCCGGTGAGCAGCAGCGGCGCGGAGTTGCCGTACAGGTGGTTGAAGTTCGCGTGCAGGAACGGCGCGAAGATCACCCCGTCCAGCCCGTCGAGGCGGTGCGGGATGATCCCGGCGCGGACGTCGAGTTCGTGGTGGGTACCGCGGTCGAGCAGCTCGATCGCGAACAGCAGCGGGATCACCCCGCACATGATCACGAAGGACCGACCGAGCGTCGCGTAGAACGCGACCGTACCGAACCGGTTCGGGTCCCCGCCCGCAGTCTCGACCGTTGCCACGTCCTGATTGGTAGCAGGGTCAGGCGAGGGCGTCCACCGCTGCGGTGATCTGGGCGGCGTACGTGGACACCTGGGTGTAGACGCCGGGGTAGCCGGGCCGGGCGCAGCCGTACCCGAAGCTGACGATGCCCACCTCGATCCAGGTACCACTCGCGTCCCGCCGGACCAGCGGCCCGCCCGAGTCGCCCTGGCACGCGTCGACCCCGCCGCCGGCCAGGTCACCGGCGCAGATCATCGCGGCGTCGACGTACCCGTCGCCGGCGTACGCCGCGTGGCACGACCCGTCGGGCACGTAGGGCACCCGTACCCAGCGCAGGTGCCGCTGTTGCGGTCCGCCCTCGCGGGCGGCGCCCCACCCGACCACGACGAAGCTCCCCCGGTCGTACGCGGTGGACGGGGTCAGCGCGAGGACCGGCAGGGCCAGCGGCTGGGCCAGACGTACCAGCGCCCAGTCCGCGCCCGTGGTCGCCCCCTGGTAGCCGGGCGCCAGCTGGATCGCGCTGGACGCCACGCTCACGCCGTCGCGCAGGTTCACCGTGCCGGCGGTGACGGTGACCGCGGATACCCCCTCGACGCAGTGCGCGGCGGTCAGCACCACCCGGGGCGCGACCAGCGAGCCGTCGCAGCCGTCCGAGAGGCGTACCACCCAGGGGAACTGGCCCTGGCCGGCCCGGTCACCGCCGACCACGGCCGCCGCCGGGCTGGCCACCGACGCCGCGAGGACGAGCCCCAGCACCACCGACCTGACAAGTCGCACAATTCGACCATAGCGGAAAACGCCCGCCGCCAGACGCCACTCAATACCAGTTGTGCGCCTGCCAGAACGTCCACGCCTTGCACGGCGTCTCGTACCGGCCCTTGATGTAGGCCAGGCCCCACTTGATCTGCGGGGTCGGGTTGGTCAGGTAGTCCGCCCCGTACGCGGCCATCTTCGTGGCCGGCAACGCCTGCGGGATGCCGTACGAGCCCGAGCTGGGGTTGCGGGAGCGCTCGTTCCAGCCGCTCTCCTTGGTCCACATCGGGATCAGGCAGGCCATCTGGTCGATGCCGAAGCCCCACTCCGGCAGCAGCGCACAGGCGATCGCCTTGTTGCCGCTGTACGCCGCGCAGGAGGTCGGGATCGGTACCGGCGGCGTGGTGGGGCCGGTCCGCGCCCCGCCCCGGCTGGCCCGCTTCGCCGCCTCGTCCACCGCCCGGGCCTGGTCGGCCGCCGCCTGGGCGGCACTGCCGGCCTTGGCCTGGGCGTCGGCCTGCGCGGCCCGCTGGGGGGCGTCGGCCCACTGCTGCATGCCGACGTCGACCTTGAATTGGCGAAGATCGTTGAGCTCGGTCTGACGCGCGGCGGTGACCGCCGCATCGTGGCGCTGGGTCTCGCGGTTGGTACACAGACAGTAACCGCCGACCAGACTCAGAACGAGTAGACCGATGGCCAACGACCGCGCGCCGAACCGGCTCCACAGCCGACTCACGAAGCAGTCCCTTCGTCGGGGGCAAGGCCCGGCGGCGTGCGCCGGGAGCGCGGGGACCGACTGGTGCATCGATGCCGGTACGCCTGGCGCTCGGCACCCACCCTTACGGAGAGTGGAGCCGAGCGCCAGTCGTACCCGAGATCAATGTGATTCGACCCACGCCGCAAAAGCGGCGTAAGCCCTCAGAGGTGTACGTCCTCCAGCAGATCAGTGACCATCTCGGCGATGGGTGACCGCTCCGAACGGGTGAGGGTCACATGGGCGAAAAGCTGATGTCCCTTCAGTGCCTCGATCACCGCCACGACGCCGTCGTGTCGCCCTACGCGAAGATTGTCCCGCTGTGCCACGTCATGGGTGAGTACCACCCGGGAGCCGGTCCCGATCCGGGACAGCACCGTCAGCAGTACGCCCCGCTCCAGCGACTGGGCCTCGTCGACGATCACGAAGGCGTCGTGCAGACTCCGGCCCCGGATGTGGGTCAGCGGCAGTACCTCGAGCATCCCGCGCGCCAGGATCTCCTCGCGTACGTTGTCGTGGACCAGCGCCCCGAGGGTGTCGAAGACCGCCTGGGCCCAGGGCGACATCTTCTCCGACTCCGACCCGGGCAGGTAGCCCAGGTCCTGCCCGCCGACCGCGTACAACGGCCGGAACACGATCACCTTCTTGTGCTTGCGCCGCTCCATCGTCTGCTCCAGGCCGGCGCACAGGGCCAGCGCGGACTTGCCGGTACCGGCGCGCCCGCCGAGCGAGACGATCCCGATCGAGTCGTCCAGCAGCAGGTCCAGGGCCACCCGCTGCTCCGCCGAGCGCCCGTGCAGCCCGAACGCCTCCCGGTCACCGCGGACCAGCCGTACCGTCTTGTCCGGCTGGACCCGGCCCAGGGCCGAACCGCGCGGCGAGTGCAGGACCAGCCCGGTGTGGCAGGGCAGGCCGGCGGCGTGGCCGGCGGACAGCTCAGTCAGGTCGAGGGACTCGCCGGCGTACAGGGCGTTGACCTGCTCCTCGGCCAGTTCCAGCTCGGCCATCCCGGTCCAGGTCGGGTCGCTGGCCTGACCGTGCCGGTACTCATATTCGTCAGCGGCCAGACCGACGGCGCCGGCCTTGACGCGCAGCGGCATGTCCTTGCTGATCAGGATGACGTCCTTGCCCTCGGCGGCGAGCGCCCGGGCGACGGACAGGATCCGGCTGTCGTTGGAGTCGTTGCGGAAGCCCGGCGGGAGCACCGCCGGGTCGGCGTGGTTGAGCTCGACCCGCAGGGTGCCGCCGGCTTCGTTGACCGGTACCGGCTCGTCGAGCCGCCCGTTGGCGACCCGCAGCTCGTCGAGCAGCCGCAGGCACTGGCGGGCGAAGTAGCCGAGTTCGGGATGCGCCCGCTTGCCTTCCAGCTCCGAGATCACGATGAGCGGGAGGATCACCTCGTGCTCGGCGAAGCGCAGGTACGCGCTGGGATCGGCGAGCAGTACCGAGGTGTCCAGGACGAAGGTGCGGACCGGGGACGACTTGCGGGTGGTGCGGTTGTTCGTCACAGGCTGCTCCGGCGGGCGGCACCCCCGCGCCCGCGCTCGGCCTCATCCGGTGCCCGGTGTCACGGGGTCGGGTGCGGGCCCCGTGGCTTGGGTCGAGAGTCCGGGCCTGCCGGCTGGCCTGGGACGTCCCCGGGCCATGTATAGAAGTTATCCGGCGCCGGCCACCGCCGCCAGCAGCAACACTGCGACCCGATCCGGCGAGCGCGCGTGCGGGTTGGCGGCAGGTTCGAGGCGGCCGGCGGGGGTTCCCCGCGCCCCGCCGGCCGCCTGGCGTCACTCGACCTGGGCCGCTGGCCCGAGGGAGGACGCACCCGGTGCGGTCGTGGTGGCCCACCATGTACCCGGTCGGCCAGAACGGCCGACGTGTCGCCCCCATGTCCCACGCACGTGACACACCTTATTCATATCTTCGTGCCCCCGGCATCAACCGTTCGGCCGAATCATTCCGGTATCGGATCGCTCGTCCGTTACCCATGCCTATGCTGTCACGTATCAGTGACATGGGTACCGCGCCGTTCCACCGTCCCGCGATCGGGGCGTTCGCCGACTTCGTCCGGATCGCCCTGGCACAGGCGCGCACCGGACGCGGGTGGAACGGCTCGGAGGTGGCCCGGCGTACCGGGCTGTCCCGGCAGACCCTCAACCGGTGGCGCCGCGGCGAACTGAGCGGCGATCCGGAGCCGGCCCGGGTGGTGACCTTCTGCGAGACGCTGGGCATCGATCCGACCGAGGCGTTCGGTGTACTCGGGTGGGAACGGACCGGCCCGGCCGGGTCGGACGCAGCGATGGATCCCGACGTCGCGGCCCTGCTGCGCCGGCTGTTCGACCCCGAGGTCTCGGAGACCGAGAAGTACTACATGCGGGAGACGATCCGCTACCTGGCCAACCGGCAGTCCTAGGTACCGAAGCGGCGCTGGCGGCTGGCGTACGAACGCAGTGCCCGAAGGAAGTCCACGTGCCGGAAGTCCGGCCAGTTGACATCGCAGAAGTAGAACTCCGAGTGCGCCGACTGCCAGAGCAGGAAGCCGGACAGCCGCTGTTCGCCACTGGTCCGGATGACCAGGTCCGGGTCCGGCTGGCCCCGGGTGTACAGGTGCTCGGCGATGTGTTCGACGTCGAGGATCTCGACGAGCTCCTCGATCGTCCGGCCGGCCCGGGCGTGCTCCTGGAGCAGGGACCGGACCGCGTCGGTGATCTCCTGCCGGCCGCCGTACCCGATCGCGGCGTTGACCTGTACCCCGCCGGTACGGTCGACGGTCCGCTCCTCGGCGGCCTTGAGCGCGGTGGCCGTCGAGGAGGGCAACAGGTCCAGCGCCCCGACCATCCGTAGCCGCCACGGGTTGCCCTCGGCGGCGAGCTCGGTGACCAGGTCCTCGATGATCTTCAGGAGCGGCTCCAGCTCGGTGGCCGGACGGCGCAGATTGTCGGTGGCGAGCAGGTACAGCGTGACGTGCCCGATGCCGGCCTGGTCGCACCAGCGCAACACGTCCAGCACGCGGCGGGCGCCCACCCGGTGCCCGTCGTTGGGGTCGACGTACCCCATCTCCCTGGCCCACCGGCGGTTGCCGTCACACATCACGCCGACGTGCTCGGGCCTGGGTTTTCCGGCGAGCTTGCGCCACAGCCGCCGCTCGTAGACCGAGTAGACCAGGTCTTTCAGGTTCACACCTCGCAGCCTAGCCACCTTGGGCGCGGCTGCTGACCGGCCATCTGGCCCCTCTCACGCCGGTCTCAGGTCGATGCGGTCACGCCATGCCGAGGCGGGCCTTGAGTGCGTCCAGCTCGGCCCACAGTACGCCGGGCAGCTTCTCGCCGAACGTCTCGAACCAGGCGACCACCTGCGGTATCTCGGCCTTCCACTCCTCGACGTCCACGGCGAGCGCCGCCGCGACGTCGGCCGGCGCGTTCTTCCGGAGCAGCTCGAGGTAGGGCCGATGCTCGGGGTGCCAGAGCGTGAAGAACGACGCGAACGGGAAACCAGTTGACGTAGAACACCGAGGGCAGCTTGCTGGCGTCGCCGTCGACGCCCTTGCCCATCTCGATCCAGTGCCGGAAGTAGTCCCCGGCGTGGTACCCGATGAACGGCAGCATGGCCATCGGGTCGCGGCGTACCACGCCGACCTGGCCGACCGCCGCCGCCGTGGTCTCCGACGAGAGGGTCGCGCCGAGGTAGACACCGTGGACCCAGTCCCGGGCCTGGGTGACCAGCGGGATGGTGGTCTTGCGCCGGCCGCCGAAC
>VAXX01000141.1 GCA_005885115.1 Actinomycetota bacterium
CTGGACCAGGTGCGCCGCGGCGCGGCCGCCGTGGTGGCCGAGCAGGCCGGCGCGGTGCAGGCCGCGCAGCGGGAGTTGACGGGGGTACGCCAGCGGCTGGCCCTCCAGCGGGCCCGCCTGACTGACCTGGCCAACCGGGCGGGCGTACCACCACCTGCCCTGAACCCGAACGCGGCGGTACCCGAGCCACCCGGCCCGGCCGCCGCGAGCGCCCTGCTCCGCGGCGCCACCGCGGACCTCGACGCCGCCGACGCCCTGGTGTCCGAAGTGGACACCGGAACCTTCACCCGCGGCCCCTTCCCCGACTGGCCGCAGGCCCTGCGCAACATGGTCGTCTACGGCGGAGTCGCCCTGCTGGTCCTGCTCGTGGAGCTGTGGCTGCTGTTCGTACCCTCCGGGAGCGCCGCCGAGTTCGTCGCCTTCGGGTTCGCGATGATCCTGCCCGCCCTCGGGTACGGCGTGTCCGTGCTGGTCGTCAGCCTGCTCTACGGCAAGGTCGACCGCACCCCGGTCCTCGGTGCCGCGCTCAGCGCCCTACCCGTGGTCCTGGTGTGCGTATGGACCGCCGCGTCGCACGTCCTCAACGGTTAGGAACCTCCGATGCCCTCGGTAGACGAGATCAAGCTGTACGTCGCCGCCTCCGTCCAGCGCACCGAGTCCGCCGCCATCGGGATCCGTGGCGTGCTCGACCGGCTCGACGAGGCGCTCGCCCAGTTGCGGCTGACCACGGTGGGGAGCGTACATCCGACCGTGGCGCAGGCGCTGGTCCGGCTGGAGGAGTGCCGGGGCAAGCTGATCGAGGCGGAGACCCTCGCCCGGGGCGCGATCGACGCGGCCGACCAGTACCGCGCCATCATCTGATCCCACGTCGTGGTACGACCTTGTCCGGTTCGCCGGAAGTTATCCACAGTTGATCATTGTCGGTTGAGCCGGCCGGGTCCTCACGGTTCTCATGGATGCCATGGACTTCAGCGTCAACATCCGGGCGGTCACCGGCCTCGCCGACGCGCTGGACCTGCGCGCGCACAACCTCATCGGCGCGGCCGACTACCTGCAGGCGAACAAGGACCTGCGGTACGGCTCCGGCCTGCTCAACGAGCTCGCCCAGACCCACGAGCGAATCGTGGTCGGCCTCGACACGTTCCTCCGGCACACCGGCAACGACTACGCCGAGCGGTACGCGCTGGCGGTCGGGCGGGCGGTCCACGCATACGTGACGACCGACGTGGCGGCGAGCGCCCGGGTTGACGCGACCCTGCCCGGCGTCATCGACCCGACCGACCCGCCGCGCCTCGCCGACCAGACACTCGGGCCGCAGATCTTCGACGACCCGTTCTGCCTCACGCTCGCGACGCCCCCAGACTACCGGTCGCAGTACCCGTACGAGCCACACTTCTACGACATGTTCAGCCCGTCCTCGCTGGCCCGGGACATCATCTGGTACGGCACCGGCGTCCTCGCCGAATTCGGGGTGATCCCCGAGCAGGTCGACCCCTTCGAGGCGTTCACCGCTCCGCTGTGCGGCGACGTCGCGGGCCTGAAGAAGATGTCGTTCGTACTCTGCGGGGTGGCCACCGCGATCGGATACGTCAGCGACCGGATCGATGTCGAGGCTGATGTCATGGACCGGGTGTGGACCGGCCACGCGGCCAGCGGTTGCCGGTCCGCCCTGATCCGGTTCGCCAGGGATCTGCGTCCCGCCGTCGACCTGGTGGTCAAACTGGCTGAGGAGTACGACCGGGTCGCCGAGGCGGCCCGGGCCAACCGCGAGGTCATGGACATGGCGCTGACCCTCATGCTGGACGAGGCGATGACGCTGGGGCTCGACGACGCGGTCGAACTCGGGAGCATCGCGCTGCTGGACCTGCCGCGGTTGGCGCGGATCGGCGCCCGGATCTGGGAGCTGATCGTCAAGGCGAAGGAGGTCATCGCCCTGCTGCACCTGACGATCGAGGCGGCCAACGCCCCGATCAACCTGCCCGATGACCTCCCGGTCGTACCCGGGGCGGCGCACCGATGACCAACTGGACCCGGATTCTCGTCACGCTCCAGATCCTCGGGCTTGCCTGCGTCGCGGTCGGCATCGTGCTGCCGGTCGCGGTCGCGCACGAGTCGCCGACCCTGATGCCCTATGCCTGGCCCGCGCACCACGCGCTCTACCTGCACACCACGGGCGACCCGGCGCAGTGCACCGTTGACGACGGAGTCACCGAGCCGTTCACCATCTCGATCCCCGGTTCCCGGACGTACCACGTCGCCAGCCGGCACATAGCGGCACTGGACGCCGCTGCGACGGTCACCTGCACCGCCCCGGTTACCGCCGATCTGGACCCGGGCGTAGGTGACGGCCTCGCCGGTAGCCCTGCCACCGACGTACTCGGGTGGGCGGGAGTCGTGCTGACCCTCTGGGGCGCGCGGTACTGGTTCGGCAGGTTGCTCCGGCTGGTGCGCGGCGCGGTCAGGCGTGGAGGATCAGGCTCATCGCTTCCGCCCGGGACTTGGCGTCCTTTTTGAACAGGCCCCGGACGGCGGAGGTGACGGTACGGGAGCCGGCCTTCTGGATACCCCGCATCGCCATGCACAGGTGCTCGCACTCCAGCACCGCGATCACCCCGCGCGGGTGTAGCTGCTCCATCAGCAGGTCGGCGATCTGCGCGGTGAGCCGCTCCTGTACCTGTGGCCGGCGGGCGAACACCTCGACCAGCCGGGCGAGCTTGGACAGGCCGGTGATCCGCCCGTCGTCCCCGGGGATGTAGCCGAGGTGCGCCTTGCCCTGGAAGGGCAGCAGGTGATGCTCGCAGAGGCTGAAGACCTCGATGTCGCGGACCAGCACCAGCTCGTCGTGGTTGGCCTCGAAGGTGGTGGTCAGTACGTCGGCCGGGTTGACCCGCAGCCCGGCGAAAAGTTCGGCGTACGCCTGGGCCACCCGGGTCGGGGTACGCACGAGTCCTTCCCGGTCGGGGTCCTCACCGATGGCGATGAGGATCTCCCGTACCGCGTCCTCGATCCGCTTGAGGTCGACCGCCCGTTCGACGGGTACGCCGCCCAGCCGGCCGTTCACCAGCCGCGCGGCGAGGTGGTCCAGATCGGCCTCGACCGAGCCGAGATCATCGTCCGGCTCGGTCGAGGAGCAGTCCTGGGGCGTCAGCGGGAGCCGTCCGAGCCACCGCCGGACAGCGCCTCCACGCCGTCGGACTCGGCCTGCGCCTTGAGCTTGTCCTTCTCCGTCGGCGTGAGCACCGGCGGCTGGTCGGACGGCTGGCGCTTGCCGAACCCGTTGTACGGAGCCATCGGCGGCCGCTTGACCACCCGGGCGGCGATGCGTGCCATGTCCGCCTGGGAGATGGTCTCCTTCTCGATCAGCTCCAGCACGATCGAGTCGAGGATGTCCCGGTACTCGACCAGGATCTCCCACGCCTCGTCGTGGGCGAGCTCGATCAGCGAGCGCACCTCCGAGTCGATGTCGGCGGCGACCGAGTCGGAGTAGTCGCGGGTATGGCCCATCGTCCGGCCGAGGAACGGCTCCCCGTCGGTGACGCCGTACTTGACGGCACCGAGCTTGGAGCTCATGCCGTACTCGGTCACCATCGCCCGGGCGATCGCGGTCGCCTTCTCGATGTCGTTGCCGGCGCCGGTGGTCGGCTCGTGGAAGACCAGCTCCTCGGCGGCCCGGCCACCCAGCGCGTACGCCAGCGTGTCGATCATCTCGGCCCGGGTCTGCGTGTACTTGTCCTCGGTCGGCAGCACCAGGGTGTGCCCGAGGGACCGGCCACGGGAGAGGATCGTCACCTTGTGTACCGGCGCCGAGTGCGGCAGCGCCCAGGCGACCAGCGCGTGGCCACCCTCGTGGTACGCGGTGATCTTCTTCTCGTGGTCGCTCATCACCCGGGTGCGGCGCTGCGGCCCGGCGATCACCCGGTCGATCGCCTCCTCCAGGAAGTCGTTGGTGATCGCGCGCTTCTCGTTGCGGGCGGTCAGCAGCGCCGACTCGTTGACCACGTTGGCCAGGTCGGCACCGGTGAACCCGGGTGTCCGCCGGGCGACCGCGTCCAGGTCGACGTCGGGCGTGAACGGCTTGCCCTTCGCGTGTACCCGCAGGATCGCCTTGCGGCCCTCCATGTCCGGGGTGTCCACGGCGATCTGCCGGTCGAACCGGCCCGGCCGCAGCAGCGCCGGGTCGAGGATGTCCGGCCGGTTGGTCGCCGCGATCAGGATCACGCCGCCCTTGGTGTCGAAGCCGTCCATCTCGACCAGCAACTGGTTGAGGGTCTGCTCGCGCTCGTCGTGCCCGCCGCCGAGCCCGGCGCCCCGGTGCCGGCCGACCGCGTCGATCTCGTCGACGAAGACGATCGCCGGCGCGTTGGCCTTGGCCTGCTCGAACAGGTCGCGTACCCGGGAGGCGCCGACACCGACGAACATCTCCACGAAGTCGGAGCCGGAGATGGAGTAGAACGGTACGCCGGCCTCGCCGGCCACGGCCCGGGCCAGCAGCGTCTTACCGGTGCCGGGCGGCCCGAACAGCAGTACGCCCTTGGGGATCTTCGCGCCGAGCGCCTGATACTTCGCCGGGTTCTGGAGGAAGTCCTTGATCTCGTGCAGTTCCTCGACCGCCTCGTCGGCCCCGGCCACGTCGGCGAACGTGGTCTTCGGCGTGTCCTTGGAGATCAGCTTCGCCTTGGACTTGCCGAAGTTGAGCACCCGGGAGCCGCCACCCTGCATCTGCGACATGAACAGCAGCAGCAGGATCACCAGTACGGCGATCGGCAGCAGGTTGACCAGCAGACCGAGCAGGACGCTGTCCTTGGTCACCTTGGTATCGACGGTGCCGTCGATCTTTCCGGCCGACCTGGCGTCGGTGATCTCCTTGAAGACCCGGTCGACGGACAGGTACGGGATCTGCGCCTTGATCTTGTTGGTCGAGGTTCCGTTGAAGGTCGCGGTGGTCTTCAGGTCGAGATCGACGGTCTGTTCCTTGTCCTCGATCAGGACCTTGTGGACGTTGCCGCTGTCGAGTTGGGCAAGCACGTCAGACGTGTTGACCGGAGTGTATGTCTGTCCGCTGGTGAACAGGGAACTCAGCGCGATCGCACCGATGATCACGAGGACGATCCATACCACCGGCCGGCGGAAGAAACGGGTACGTTCCATACT
>VAXX01000104.1 GCA_005885115.1 Actinomycetota bacterium
CGTCGCGCTGGTCAGCCAGGTCGTTGCTGGGCAGCCCGCCGTTGGTCGCCTGCACGATCGTCTGGTTGAGCGAGGCGATCTGGGAAGCCGTGGCGTTGACGTCGGCGGCGTAGGTGTCCAACTGCTGGCGGGTGGTCGTGAACAGCGAGGCCAGCGCGTCGTGGGTGGAGTGCAGGGTGTCGGCCAGGGTGGTGGCGCGGGCCAGTACCTGCGCGCGTACCGCCTGGTCGCCCGGGTTGTTGGTGAGGTCGTGCCAGGACGACCAGACGTCGTTGAGCTGCGCCTGTACGCCGTTGTCGCTCGGCTCGTTGAACGCCTGCTGGACCTCGGTGTACACCTGGTTCTGGTCGGTCAGGTAGCTGTTGCGCGCGTGTTCGACCCGGCCCCGCGCCTCCAGGAACATGTCCTGGACCCGGTCGACCCCGGTCACCGTCACGCCACTGCCGATGCCGTCGGAGGTCGCGTACATCGCCGGCACCGGGGAGCCGCCCACCGACTGCAGGTCGATGCGCTGGCGCGAGTACCCGGTGTTGTTGGCGTTCGCGATGTTCTGGCCGGTCACGTCCATGCCCTGGCGCTGTGCGTACAGGGCGCTGAGCGCGCCGGAAAGCCCGGAGAAGGTACTCAATTCAGCTCGCCTTGTCGATGAGTTGGCCTTGCGCCATGACAGCTACCGCTTCGCCACGCCGCCCGTACGTCTCAGTGCCACCGGGTACCGTCAGCATGGTTTCGCGCACCGCGCGCAGCCCGGTCGTCAGCATCTCCTGGTTGGCCTCGGCCAACGCGTTGATCTCGGCGGTCAGCGTGAGGAACGCGTCCCGGTGCTCGCGCAGCAGCCCGGACCAGGGGTCGTCGACCCGGTCGGCGAGCTGCGCGAGGCTGGCGTCGCCGGGCAGGTCGAAAGCCGCGGCCACCGCCACGACCTCGGCGGCCCGCAGGACCTCGGTCTGCCGGAGCTGCCGCAGGACGATGTCGACCTCGGCGGTCGCGTGCGCCACCCAGCGGGTACGCCCGGCCGCGAGCAGCAGGCGCTCCTCATCCAGCTTGAAGAGCAGCAGCTCGAGCAGGTCACGCTCCCGCCACAGAACGCTCGACAGGTCCGCCAGGCCCATGCGGTCGTTACCCCCTCGTCGTCGGCGCGTCACGCAACACGCCGGGATACCGGTCAGGTCGGCAGGAGCGGCCCCGCTCTGAGGACTTCACGGCGCCGGTTTGCTACCGCTGGACCGGTGCGGGCTCGATGGCCGCCGCGATCCCGGGCGCGAACACCCGCAGCTCGTCGAGGACCGCGGGGCCCTCCTCGTCGGGTACGTCCGCCAGCGCGTCGGCCAGCGCCGGCAGCACGTCCTGGTCGGCGAACAGCTCGACGGCGATCGCGGCGGCCAGCGCGCGATCACGGGAGCTACGCTGCGGGTCCGCCGCGAGCGCCCGCAGGGTGCAGCGCTCGGCCAGGCCGTGCTGGCGCAGCCGGGCCGACCACTCCATGGCCCGGATGAGCCGGAGCTGGCCGCCGATCCGCGCGGCCACGGCGAGGATGCGCCGGTCGCCGTCGCGGCGACGCCACAGTGCCTCCAGGACGTCGTCGGCCAGCTCCGGCGGGGCCTCGGCCACCGCGATGAGCAGCCGCCGCAGGCTCCGCTCGGGTACCAGGTCGGCCAGCTCGGCCACACCGGTACCGCCGGCCTCCAGTACCCGGGCCGTCTGCGGGACATCCAGCGGCAGCTCGCCCCGTCCGAGGTATCCGCGGAGCCGGTCGGCGGCGTCCCGGTGCCGCCCCAGCTCGCACAGGCCCAGGATCTCGAAGACGGCCAGCTGCGCCCGGCTGAACACCATCAACCGGTCGTCGGTGCCCCGCTCGGGAAAGGCCTCGATGATGCGCAGTGCCCCCGCGTGGTCCCCGGCCGCATACCGCACCTGGGTCTCCACGAAGTCGGCCAGGACCGGCGAGCCGGACACGCTACGCAGGTCCTCGACGGCCGCCCGGGCGGTGTCCACGTCGTCCAGCGCGAGCGCGGCGCTGACCACGACATACAGGAGCGTCTGCCGGTACAGGGGCCCGTGGTCCTCGGCCAGCGCCGCCGTACAGACGTCGATGGCCTCCCGTGCCCGGCCGGCGAACATGAGCGAGCGGGCCAGGTTCTGTGCCGCGCGGGGATCGTTGGTCCGTTCGTCTTCGGCGAGCTTGGCCAGGTGTACGTTGCGGGCGCCCTTGTCCTTGGCCACGAACCGGTCACGGGTGTACCCGCTGTGGGCCAGTTCAAGATCGGAGGTCGCCGGGCCGATCAGATTGTCCCCGGTGACCGCGTCCACCACCTGCTCGTGCAGCCGGCCGTGGTACCGGGCATCGGCCCGCCGGAACAGCCGCGGGGTCAGCGCGCCCTGGCCGGTGTAGCCACGGCCCTCCAGGCTCGCCAGCGGTACCAGTACCGCCCGCTCGCTCGTACCGGCCAGGTAGGCCCGCAGCGCTTCCGGATCGCCACTGGCCACCTCGTCGGCGTCCACCATGAGGATCCACTCGCCGCGGCAGTGCGCGAGGGACCGGTTGCGGGCGTCGCCGAAATGGTCGTCCCAGTACCCCTCGATCACCCGGGCGCCGTGCTCGCGCGCGATCGCCACGGTACGGTCGGTCGACCCGGTGTCGTACACGACGATCTCGTCGGCGAACGGTCGTACCGCCGCCAGGCATTCGGCGAGGACCTCCTCCTCGTCCTTGACGATCATGCTGACCGACAGCAGGGGCGCCTCCCCTGAGATGGCGGCGGGCGTACGCAGTACGCACCGGTCGCCACCGATGTGGGCGAACAGCGCATCGTGCACCACGACGAGCCGTCCGGTCGTCCGGAGCGCCTGGTACGGCAGCTCCGGCCCCGGCCCGCCGGCCTGGAGCAGCGCGTCCCGGCGTACGGCGACGCAGACCGGCCCGAGCCGGTCCACGATCGTGATCTTCCGCCGGTGCTCCCGGGACCAGTGTCGGGCGTACGCCCGGAAGTCCGCCGTACTGTGTGCCGCTTCGTCGGGCAGGTCCACCCACTGCGGACCGGAGCTGCGGTGGCAGCGCGGCCCGGCGGCGACCACGTCGGGATCGTCGAACGCCTCGGCCAGCCGGTCGAGCCAGGGGCCGGCGCCGACGGCGTCGCCGTCGAGGAGTACGACGACCGGGTGCGTGGTCTGCGCCAGGCCCGCCGACCAGCGGGTCCCCTGGTCGCCCGAGGTGTCCTCGACCGTCGCGACCGGCGGGGTACCGCGCAGCTCGCTGGACAGGTCCGCCCGCCCGGCGGGGAGGACACAGACGACCTCGTCACGTGGTCCCAGGGCGTTGCGGAGTCCGGCGAGGCACGCGCGGAAGTCTTCCGGGCTGCCGCTGGCGGTGACGATCACGGAGACAGACGCACGGCTCACGTACGTCCCATCGGCACCGGTTTGAGGTACCTGAGAAACCGTACTAAAGGGAATGGTCGACGTACACCGGTCGCGGGTGGTCCGACCGGGCACCGGTTTCCACGCGGGCCGCCAGGTCCGCCTGACGCCGGGTGGCGACCAGGGCCCGGGAGATCGCCTGCGCCGCGGCGATCTGCCGGGCGAGGATGGCGTCGGCCCGCGGACGCAGGTCCAGCGGCAGCGCGCCGAGACCATCCGGCGGCGCCCACGGATCGGCCGCCGCCAGGTCGCGTAGCCGGTGGTCGTCGCCGAGCAGCGTCTCGACCTGGACGACGTCCGCCTCCAGCTCGTCCAGGGCGGCGGTCCACGCCGCACGCCAGCCCGGGGCGGTCATGCCGGGCTCACCCCACCTGGGCAGGAGCGGCCACGGCCGCGTCCGCCTGGACCAGGGCGTGCGCCTGCCGCCACGCGTCGCGCAGCGGCTCGACCAACGCCCGGCAGGAGGCGGCGACACCGGCGTCCGCGCGTACGTTCGCTCTGATGAGCTCCCGGAGCAGGAAGTCGTACAACTGGGCCAGGCCCGGCCCGCCCTCCCACACGTCGACGTTGAGCGTGCTACGCAGCTCCACGATGATGTCCTGGGCGTGCAGGAGCTGCGCGGAGCCGGCGGTGCGGTCGCCGGTCAGCAGCGCCTCCTCGGCGCGCGTCAGGTCGATGACGAGCCGGTCGTAGAGCATGACGAGCAGCTGACCGGGCGACGCCGTGGTCACCGAGGTGCTCATGTACCGGGCGCGCAGCGCGGGGTTGGTCATCGGGATCCTCTACGACTAGCCGGCGGGCAGGCCGGCGATCTGACCGGCGAGCCAGTTGGACTGGTTCTTCATCTTTCCGAGCGCCGTCTCCAGGTTGGTGAACTGGCGCTGGAGGGTCTGCTGGCGAAGCTGCAACCGGTTGTTCCAGTCGGCGATGCTGACCGGGTCGGTGGCACCCTTGGCGATGCCGTCCAGCGACTTGGCCAACCCGGTCGACACGGCGTTCTGTACGCCGGAGGGGTTGGTGGCGTACGCGTTGAGGAACGCCGTGCGGTCGAAGGTGAGCTTGCCGTTGTTGTCGAGCTGGACGCCGAACTGCTTGTAGCTGCCGTACCCGCTCATCCCGTTGCCGACCGCGGACATGACCGAGTTCTGCAGCTCCCGTACCGCGAAATCGCCGGTCAGCGGCGAGCCCTTCTTGGAGCCCGCGTCGTACCCGGTCGCGGTGGTGATCTGCGCCAGCCCGTTGTTCGTCGCGTCGATCATCGCCTGCATCTTGTCGGCGATCGAGTCGGCGTTGGACGTCACGTTCACCGTGACCCCGTTGGCGACCTGCGAGACGTTGAGCGTGACGTTCGGGATGACGTTGGTGAGGGTGTTGGTGCTGCTGCCCACGGTGTAGCCGCCGCTCGCCGGGTTGCCGACGGTGACCTGAGCATCCTGTGCGGTGCTGATGTTGTTGGTACCCGCCTGGAGCCCGGCGATCGTGAACGCGTTCGCCGCTCCGGTGGAGGTACCGGTGAACTGCAGGATCGTCTGGCCGGTGGTGGTCGTGACGACGGAGGCGCTGACCCCGGTCTTGGCGCCATTGATCGCGTCGGCGAGCCGCTGCGCCGTATCGGTACCGACGGTGATGCGGGTCTTCTTCCCGCCGAGCGTGAGGTCCAGGCCACTGCCGGTGGTGACCTCTCCGCCGCCGGAGCTGGTCACGTCCGCGGTGGTCACCTGGGACTGGGCCAGCGCGGTGACGTTGAAGGTGTAGCTGCCCGGGTTGGCGCCGGTGCCCGCGGTCGCGGTCACCGAGCTCGCCGACGAGGTGGCCTTGGTCGCCTGCCACGTCGGGTTGGTCGGGGTCAGCGAGTTCGGCGCGGTGAACGCCTCCGCCGCGGTCTGCAGGGCGGCGAACTTGCTGTTCACCGCCTGGTACGCGGAGAGGACCGTGCTCTCGGCCGAGACCTTGCTCTTGAGCATGTTCTGCGGCTGCGCCTCGATCTGCATCAGCTGGCTGATGATCTGCGTGGTGTTGATGCCGCTGACGAGGCCATCGACCGTGGTAGGGCTGGTCACAGTAGGTTCCTCTCGTTACGAGCCGCCATCTGAGGGCCGGCCAGCTCGCCCTTGGTGCTGCGCAATGCAGGCGATCCGGAGGGGTGGTCGGCGGGTCGCACCGACCGCACCCCTCCGGATCGCTATGAAGTTGTTCTGTTGTTGTTTTTCAGTTGGGTAGGCGGGCCGTCAGCCCTGGAGCCTCATCAGCCCAGGAGCTTCAGGACGCCCTGCGGCGCCTGGTTGGCCTGCGCCAACATCGAGGTACCGGCCTGCTGCAGGATCTGCGCCTTGGTGAAGTTGGTCATCTCCTGCGCCATGTCGGTGTCGGTGATGGCCGACTTCGACGCGGTCAGGTTCGTGATCGCCACGTTCAGGTTGTTGATCGTGTGATCGAACCGGTTCTGGTAGGCACCGAGCGTGGCCCGGACGGTGGACACGTTCTGGATGGACGTGTCCAGCTGCTTCATTGCAGCGGTGGCGCCGGCCGTGGTCGCCAGGGACAGGGTGGACGTCTGCAGGCCGGTCGAGTCGAACCCGGTGATCGCCACGGTACCCGCGCCGCCACCGGTGTTGGTCAGGCCGTTCAGGGCACCCGTGGACGAGAGGTCCACGCCGATCGTGGAGCCGGTGCTGGTGCTCGAGTCGACCTGGAACGTACCCGTCCAGGAACCGCTCAGGATCTGCTGGCTACCGAACTTGGTGGTCTGCGAGATCCGGTCGAGTTCCTTGTTCAGCTGCTGGAACTCGGTGTCCGCCGCGCCCTGGGCGCTCGCGTCCTGCGAACCGCCGTTGGCCGCCTGCACCGACAGGTCGTGCATGCGCTGCAGGATTGCCTCCGACTCGCCCAGCGCGCCGTCAGCCGTCTGTACGACGTTGACGCCGTCCTGAGCGTTGCGGACCGCTACCTGCAGACCGCCGATCTGGCTCTGCAGGCCCTGGCTGATCGACAGGCCGGACGCGTCGTCGGCGGCCTTGTTGATGCGCAGACCCGAGGAGAGCTTCTCCAGCGAGCTGCTCATCGTCTTGTCGGTCGTGGACAGGTTGCGGTACGCGTTCATGGCCGCGATGTTGTTGTTGATGCGAAGACTCATTGTTCTTCCTCCTTGATGTGAGTCCTTGTCGGTCCATCCGTGGCCCGACCTGCAGCACTCATCGGAACCCGGTCCGGGTACCTGAGGTTTCCGGCGGTAGAAAGCAAAGAACCTCCACCGCGATCGGTGGAGGTTCTCTCGTCGGTAGGCGCTACATGGCCTCGTCGATCAGCCGGGCGCGCCGGTCGGCGGAGAACGTCTCGCCCCGGGCGCCGTACGTCTCGACCGATCCGGTCACCAGCATCATCGTCTCCCGCGCCGCCCGCTGACCCCGGGTGAGCAGGTCGCGGTTGGCGTTGGCCAGCGCGGTGATCTCGGCGGTCAGCGCGAGGAACGCCTTGCGGTGCTCGCGCAGCAGGTCGTTCCACGGCGGCGGTACCTGCTCCACCAGCTTCGCCAGGCTGACGTCGTCGGGGAGACCCAGCTCGCGGGCGACCGCGAGGGTGTGCGCCGCGCGGACCGCCTCGGCCTGCCGGATGTTGTCGAGCACCATCTCCACCTCGCGGGTGGCGTGCGCGACCCAACGGGTACGCGCGGACGCGAGCAGCAGTTGCTCCTCCTCCAGCTTGAACAGCAGCAGTTCAAGGAGCTCCCGCAGCCGCCAGAACACGCTGGAGAGGTCCGTCAGGCTCATTCCCGCACTCCATACCTCGCGCTGCCGATATCTGTCGCGGTTCTGGTCGGCACCCTTGCTACCGACCTGAGGCATTCGGGGCGCCAACGTCGGCCCAATGCAACTGATCAGCACCCGAGCGTGACCTGTTGTGAACCTCGCAACACGGACCGTTTCCATTGCGCCCGATACGGGCGGGGATCGGACGAGTCACGAAGGGGAACCCATGACCCACGCCGCTACCGCGACCATGGACCGCGCGCTGGAGGAGCAGATCCGGGAGCACATCCCGCTGGTCGGCCACCTGGTACGGGAGACGCTCGGTCGGGTACCGGGGCACGTGAGCCGGGACGACCTGACCTCGGCGGGTCTGGTGGCGCTGGTGACGGCGGCCAAGGCGTACGACGCGTCGCACGGCGTACCGTTCACCCGGTTTGTCGCTATCCGGATCAAGGGTGCCCTGGTGGACGCCCT
Organism: Actinomycetota bacterium; assembly: GCA_005885115.1. Taxonomy (GTDB): domain Bacteria; phylum Actinomycetota; class Actinomycetes; order Mycobacteriales; family Micromonosporaceae; genus AC-43. Next base: position 7,638 of record VAXX01000104.1, read on the forward strand.
CCGTGGCCTGGACTGGGCCACCCGCTCGGTGCGGCACCGGGCCCGGCAGGTCGAGAAGGTACGGCAGGAGCTGACCGCGGCCCTCGGTCGTACCCCCACCAACACCGAACTGGCCCAGTCGCTCGGGGTCGCGGTGGACGAGCTGGACGCGGTCGAGGACGACGTACGCCGGGCGGTCGTGCTGAGCCTGCAGGGCTTCGCCACCGGTAGCGCCGAGGACATGGTCACCGAGCGCGACGCCGGCCCCGAGGACCTGCTGCTGCACCGGGAGCGGATCGGGTACCTGCACAACGCCATCGAGGCGCTGCCCGAGCGGCTCAAGCTCGTGGTCACCCGGTACTTCCTGGAGGAGCGCCCGATGGCCGACGTGGCCGCCGAGCTCGGCGTCACCGAGTCCCGGGTCTCCCAACTGCGCTCGGAGGCGCTGTCGCTGCTCAAGGACGGCCTCAACGCGCACCTGAACCCGGCCGCCGTCACCGCGCCGGGCCGGCCGGACGGCTGCGTCGCCCGGCGCCGGACCGCGTACTTCGCCGAGATCGGCAACCAGGGCACCCTCAAGAGCCGGCTCGCCATGACCACCGAACTGGGTATGCCGCTGCGGCAGACCGCCTGAGCAGCCGTGGGGGGCGACGTCAGGTCCCCACCCCGCCTCCCACGGCTCCCCGGGCGTACCAGCCCGGTCTGGAAAACCCTCAACTGACCCCTCCCCGGGCCGAACATGCGGGTGAGCACGGAGCGCTCGAATTCCCCGCCACGGACCGGCGGACCCCCTGAACATCGAAGGGATCGTCCGTGTTCGACGACGTGACGTCGCAGACGCTGCAAGTCGCGCTCTCCGGCCTGGCCCTACGCCAGCGGGTGACCGCCAACAATATCGCCAACCTGTCCACTCCCGGGTTTCACGCCGGCAAGGTGGGGTTCGAGAACTCCCTGCAGGCCGCGCTGTCCGACGGCGGCTCCCCCACCGGCGTCGCGCCGACGGTCGGTCAGTCGCTCGAGCCGACCCAGCTCAACGGCAACAACGTCAACCTCGACGAGGAGACGCTGTCCAGCGTCGACACCGGGCTGCGGTACCAGCTGGCCCTGCGCGCCATGGACGGCAAGTTCAGCTTGATCAGCGACGTGGTGAAGGGCAACTGACGATGTCCATCTTCGAGTCCATCGGGATCGCCGGCACCGGAGCCACCACGTACCGCAAGTGGCTGGACGCCGTCTCGGACAACCTCAGCAACATGAACGACGCGGTCTCCACCAGCCAGAGCGCGTTCCAGCAGCGGTACGTCATCGCCCAGCAGTCCGCCGACGGCAAGGGCGTACAGGTCGGCGGGATCGCGCTGGGCAGCAAGGAAGGCCGGATCGTGTACGACCCGCAGAACCCGCTGGCCGACGCCAACGGCAACGTGCGGTACCCGGACATCGACCTCAGTGACCAGATGGGCCAGTTGATCATGGCTCAGCGCGGCTACCAGGCCAACCTCAGCGTGGTCGACCGCGCCAAGGACGCATACCAGGCAGCTCTCCAGTTGGGACGTAGCTCGTGACGATTCCCCCCATCGGGCCGCTGAGCCCGGTCGGCGCACCGACCACCATCGCTCCGGCCGCCGGTACCGGCGCCAGCGGCGGCGGCGACTTCGCCAACGCCCTGTCCGGCGGTCTGGACAAGCTCCAGCAGCTCCAGAGCACCTCGGACAACCTCGCGGTCAAGGCGGCCACCGGCTCGCTGACCGACGCCCATGACTACATGATCGCCAGTACCCAGGCGTCGCTGGCGACCCAGCTCACCGTGGCCGTACGGAACAAGGCCGTGGATGCCTTCAACGAGATCATGAGGATGCAGGCCTGATGCGGGAACGGGCACTGGGCGTACTGAAGCGGGTCACCGGCACGTTCGGGGCCTTCACCCCCGGCCAGAAGGCGGTGACCCTGTTCGGGATCGTCGCGCTGGTCGTCGGCGGGGTGCTGTTCGCCAACTGGGCCTCGACGCCGGCGTACGCGCCGCTGTTCTCCAACCTCTCCTCCACCGACGCCAGCGCGATCGTCGACAAGCTCACCTCCAGCGGTACCCCGTACCAGCTCACCGACGGCGGCGCGACGATCATGGTGCCGCAGAGCCAGGTGTACGACCTGCGGCTGAAGATGAGCGGCCAGGGCCTGCCGGCGCAGAGCGACACCGGATACTCGCTGCTGGACAAGCAGGGCGTGACCACCTCGGACTTCATGCAGAACGTGGACTACCAGCGGGCCCTGGAGGGCGAGCTGGACAAGACCATCAAGTCGATCAACGGGGTACAGGCCGCCACGGTGCACCTGGCGCTGCCGCCCAAGGACGTGTTCGCCACCGACACCCAGAAGCCGACCGCCTCGGTACTGGTGACCACCTCGCTGGGCCGCACGCTGAGCCCCGACCAGGTGCAGTCGATCGTCCACCTGGTCGCCGCCTCGGTCGTGGGGCTTGACCCCAACCAGGTCACCGTCGCCGACGCCGCCGGCAACGTGCTGTCCACCGGCAACGGCCAGACCGTCAGTACCGGCGGTTCCCAGCGCAACCAGCAGACCACCGAGTACGAGCAGCGGATGAACGACGCGCTCCAGCAGATGCTGACCAGTCTCGTCGGTCCCGGCCACGCCGTCGTGAAGACCACCGCCGACCTGGACTACGACCAGACCGAGACCAAGACCCAGACGTACGTCGCGCCGAGCCCCTCCACCCCGCCGCTGTCCCAGAGCACCAACACCGAGAGCTACACCGGTACGGGCGGCGCCAACGGCGGCGTACTCGGGCCGGACAACATCCAGGTGCCGGTCGGGGCGGGCGGCGGCTCGTACAGCCACTCGACCAACACCCAGGACAACGCCGTCGGCATGGTCACCCAGACCCGCAACTCGGCGCCGGGCAACGTACGGCGGATGTCCGTCGCCGTACTCCTGGACGCGACCGCGGCCAAGAACGTCGACCTCGCGCAGGTACAGAAGCTGGTGTCCTCGGCCGTGGCGCTGGACTCCACCCGCGGCGACACCATCGCGGTATCCGCGATGCCCTTCGACCAGTCCGCCGCGCAGCAGGCCAAGCAGACGCAGGCCAACGCGGACAAGGCGGCCGGCCAGGCGCAGCTGATGTCGATGGCCAAGACCGGCGGCATGGCGCTGGTGATCGCGCTGCTGGTCCTGGTCGCCTGGCGGGCCAGCAAGCGCTCCCGCAGGGCCAACCTGACCGAGGGCGAGAACGCCGCGCTGGACCGGATCCAGGCGGTCCTGGACAAGCGGCAGACGCCCGCGGTCGGCGACGGCAGCGGCGGTCCCGCCGCCCTGGAGTCCGCCGACGCCGGCCCCACCCCCGAGCAGTTGGCGGTGGAGGGTCGGCAACGGGAGATCGCCGCCCTGGTCGAGCAGCAGCCGGACGAGGTCGCCCAACTGCTGCGCGGCTGGCTCGCCGAACGCCGCTCGTAGCCCCCATCCGACGATCCCGTTCAGGAGGTAGGACTTCGTGAGCCAGAAGGCGGCGGAGATGTCCGGGCTGCGCAAGGCGGCGGTGCTGCTGGTCAAGCTCGGCAAGGAGGACAGCGCCAAGCTGCTCTCCCACCTGCCCGAAGCCGAGGTCGAGGAGCTGTCCACCGAGATCGCCCGGCTGGGCCTGGTCGATCCCGAGGCCTCCGACGAGATCCTCACCGAGTTCCACGCGCTCACGAAGATCCACCAACGGGGCGGCCAGGGCGGCATGGACGTCGCCCGGGAGATGCTGATCGCCTCGCTCGGTGAGGAGCGGGCCCGGGAGATCATGGACCGGCTGTCCGCCATCGTCACCGACGTACCATTCAGCTTCCTCGGCCGCGCGGACCCGCGCCAGGTGGTGTCGTTCCTGCAGCACGAGCACCCGCAGACGATCGCGCTGGTCCTCGCGCACGTCCCCGCGGGCCTGGCCTCCCAGGTGCTCTCCGCGCTCGGCCCGGAGGCCAGCGCCAACGTCGCGCACCGGATCGCGGTGATGGACCGTACCTCCCCGGACATCATCCGGCAGGTGGAGGACGCGCTGAAGCGCAAGTTCTCCACCGTGCTGCAGCCCAGCGAGATGTCGGTGGTCGGTGGGGTGCAGCCACTGGTCGACATCATCAACCGGGCCGACCGGGGCACCGAGCGGCTGATCCTGGAGGGGCTGGAGGCGCGCAACCCGGAGATCGCCGAGGAGATCCGGCGCCGGCTGTTCATGTTCGAGGACATCGTGCACCTCGACGACCGGGCCATCCAGCTCGTACTGCGCCAGATCGACACCAACGACCTGGCCACCGCGCTCAAGGGGGTCAGCGACACGGTCCGCGACAAGGTCACCGGCAACCTGTCCGAGCGGGCCCGGGAGAACCTGGCCGAGGAGATCGAACTGCTCGGTCCGGTACGGATCCGGATGGTCGAGGAGGCGCAGGCCAAGATCGTACAGGCGATCCGGACCCTGGAGGACTCCGGCCAGATCGAGATCCAGCGGGGCGGGGATGACGATGAGTTCGTCGCCTGATCGTGGCGAGCCGGTCCTGCGCGGCAGCCGGGCGCAGTCGGTGACGGCCGCCCGGTGGCAGGTGGACCTCCGGCAGAGTACCGAGGTGCCCATCCCGGACGAGGTGATCGAGCGGGCCACCGAGAGCGCGCGGGCCGCCGGGTACGCCGAGGGCTGGGCGCAGGGACAGCGCGAGGCGCGCGCCGCCGCCGAGGTCGAGCGGGCCAAGGTGGCGGCGGCGCAACGGGAGTACGAGCAGGCCCGCGCCGCGCTCCTGGAACGCGCCCTCGGCGCCGTCGCGGGCGCCGCCCAGGCGCTGGAGGGGCGTACCGTCCCGGTCGTCACGGAGCTGGCCGAGCAGGTACTCCACGGGGCCGTCGAGCTGGCCGAGGCGCTGCTGGGACGGGAGCTCACCGACTCGCCCGACCGCGGCCTGGACGCGCTGCGCCGGGTCATGGCCGTCGCGCCCGAGAGCGGTACGGTGACCGTCCGGCTGCACCCGGACGACCTGGCCGCGCTCGGCGCCGAACACCCGTACCGGCACCGGGACATCACCCTGGTCCCCGACCCCACGCTGGTCCCGGGGGACGCCGTCGCCGAGCAGGGCACCACGACCGTGGACGCCCGGCTGTCCGAGGCGATCGGGCGGGTCCGCGCGGAGCTGACCCGGTGACCCGGCTGGACAGCCTGCTGGCCGCCGCCCGGCCCCGGGTCCTCGGGAAGGTGACCGCGGTCGTCGGGCTCAGCGTGACCGTCGCCGGCGTACCCGGTCGGGTCGGCGACCTGGTCATCATCGGTACCGGCCCGGACGCCGTGCCCGCCGAGGTGGTCGCGGTCAACGGCGAGCGGGTCAACTGCCTCCCACTGGGTTCGCTGTCCGGGATCGGCGCCGGGGCACCGGTCCTGGCCACCGGGGCGCCGCTGCGGATACCGGTCGGGCCGGCCCTGCGCGGCCGGGTACTGGACGGGCTGGGCCGGCCGATGGATGGCGGGCCGCCGTTGCTGGGCTGCACCGAGGTGAGTGTGGAGAACGAGCCGCCCAACGCGATGCGCCGGCCCCGGGTGACCCGGCCGCTGCCGCTGGGCGTACGGGCCCTGGACGCCCTCGTACCCTGCGGGCGCGGCCAGCGGCTGGGCATCTTCGCCGGCTCCGGGGTCGGGAAGTCCAGCCTGCTCTCGATGATCACCCGGGGTACCGAGTCGGAGATCACGGTCCTGGGCCTGATCGGCGAGCGGGGCCGGGAGGTACGGGAGTTCCTGGAGAAGGATCTGGGGCCCGAGGGGCTGGCCCGGTCGGTGGTGGTCGTGGCCACCTCCGACCAGCCGCCGCTGGTCCGGCTCCGGGCCGCCTTCGTCGCCACCCGGATCGCCGAGTACTTCCGGGACGAGGGTGCCGACGCGCTGCTCCTGATGGACAGCGTGACCCGGGTGGCGATGGCGCAGCGGGAGGTGGGCCTGTCGGTCGGCGAGCCACCGGCCACCCGCGGGTACCCGCCGTCGGTGTTCGCGCTGCTGGCCCGGCTGCTGGAGCGCGCGGGTACCGGCCCGACCGGCAGCATCACCGGCCTGTACACCGTGCTGGTCGAGGGCGACGACCACAACGAGCCGATCGCCGACACCGCCCGCTCGATCCTGGACGGCCACGTCGTGCTGGACCGGCGCCTAGCCAGTGCCGGACATTTCCCCAGCATTGACGTCCTGGAGTCGATAAGCAGGGTGTCGGGCGCGGTCACCACGCCCGAACAACGCAAGGACGCGACCCTGCTCCGCCGGCTGATGGCCGCCCACCGGGAGGTCCGGGAGCTGGTGGAGATCGGCGCGTACGTGCCCGGGACCAACCCGGACGCGGACGCGGCACGGGCCCGGTGGCCCCAGATCAACGAGTTTCTGCGTCAGGACATGGACGACCAGACGTCAGCAGAGGACGCGTGGACGGCACTACGCCGGCTGCTGGACGAAGGGAACACCAACTGATGAGCAAGCGGCGGTTCCGGTTGGGCAGCGTGCTGCGCGCCCGCCAGGCCCAGGAGGACGCGGCCCGCGGCCAGGTGCTGCACGCCCGGCGTGCGGCCGCCGACGCGGCCGACGCGGCGATCGCCCGGGGCGAGCGGCTCGCGGCCCACCAGACCCCCGGTGAGGACACCGCGCGGGCGGTCGTCGCCGCCCTCACCGCCCGCCAGGCGATGGCGGCCAGCCTGTCCGCCGCCCGGCAGCTGCACCTGCTCGCCGAGCAGCACGCGACCAGCCGGACCGAGGAGCTGACCGAGGCGGCCCGCCGGCGGCGCACCGTCGAGAAACTCGCCGAGCGGCACGCCGAGCAGCGCCGCCAGCGCGAGCAGCGCGCCGAGCAGAGCGACCTGGACGAGTTGGGTACGACCATGACCCAGCGCTCCGCCATCCGGGACATGAACCAGTGACCGACGGACTGGCGGGGATCGCCTCCCGGATCTCACAGATCCAGACGCAGCTCGGTATCGGTACCCCGAAGACCAGTGGCACCAGCGGCACCAGCGGTACCGACTTCGCCAGCCAGTTGGACGCACTGGGCGCCGACGGCACCGGTACGGACACCTCCGGCGACTCGGTCGTGTCCAGCGCCGAGAAGTACCTCGGCATCCCGTACGTGTTCGGGGTACCGATCCGGCGACCGGCCTGGACTGCTCAGGCCTGGTCCAGCGAGCCTTTGCCGACCTGGGTACTAAGCTCCCGCGCCTGGCTGCCGATCAGGCGAAGGTGGGACAAGCCGTACCGAGCCTCGCGCAGGCGCAGCCTGGCGACCTGCTCGCCTTCGGGCAGCCGGTCGACCACATCGCCATCTACGTGGGCGACGGCAAGATGATCGCCGCCCCGCACACCGGCGACAAAGTGAAGATCGAGAACGTGTACACCACCCCGACCGCGATCCGCCGGGTCACCGGGACGGACCAGCTCAGCACGCTGGGTACCGCCCGGCCGCTCGGCCTGAACGTGGCCAGCGGGCTGGCGTCGGTCCCGTACGGCAACCTGTTCACCCAGGCGGGC
>VAXX01000142.1 GCA_005885115.1 Actinomycetota bacterium
ACGGCGGCTGGCGCTGGGCTCCCGCGACTCTGCCCAGGCCGCCATCCTGCCCGTGCACTACCTGCACCAGGCCGGCCTCGACGCCGCCGTAGACCTGCTGCGCATCGACAGCGACCTGGGCAAGCACGGCGACACCGGCCGCAGCGAACTCGACGCCATCCGCGCCGTCCTCGACGAACGCGCCGACGCCGCCGCGATCGGCATCACCACCTGGGAAGCCATCGGCCGCGACGAGCTCATGCCCGGCGCACTGGCGGAGTTCTGGCGCTCCCCCACCTACTGCCACTGCAACTTCACGGCGATGGACCGGCTGCCCGCCGAACGCGCCGATCCGTGGGTCGCGCATCTGCTCGCGATGTCCTGGGACAACCCGGCCCACCGGCGCATCCTCGAACTGGAGGGGCTGCGCGCCTGGCAACACCCCCAGTTGGACGGGTACGCCTCGCTGTTCGAGGCCGTGGCGCAGCAGGGCATCCCGCCGCGATGGTGACCCGCGTGGTCCTCGACCTGGTCGACGCGGTCGGCCGGCTCCCGACCGGGGCCACCGCGACGGTGCCGGTCGCCGACGGTGACGCGGTCACGGTGGCCGCCTGGTGCACCCGTACCGGCAACGAGCTCGTCTCCCTCGTCGACGGGCAAGCGGTGGTACGCCGCGGCCGTGCCTCCGCGTCCGACCTGCCCGCCGAACGGCGCCCGGGCGCCCGGCTGTGGCTGTACACCAACTTCGACTGCAACCTGTCCTGCGACTACTGCTGCGCCCGCTCCTCACCCCGCACCCCCCGCCGTGCGCTGGGCCTGGACCGCATCCGGCAACTCGTCGATGAGGCCGCGGCCGCCGGCGTCACCGAGGTGTACCTCACCGGCGGGGAACCGTTCCTACTGACCGACCTCGACCACATCGCCAACGCGTGTACGGCCCGGCTACCAACCACGATGCTCACCAACGGCATACTGTTCCGGGGCAGCCGCCTGGCCATGCTGCGCCGCATGCCCAGACAGCGTCTGACCCTGCAGATCAGCCTCGACGCGGCCACGCCCGAACCCCACGACCACCACCGCGGCCCGGGCAGCTGGCAACGCGCCCTCGACGGCATCCGCACCGCCCTGGCCGAGGGGTTCCACGTCCGGGTCGCCGCCACCGTACCCGCCGACCAGACCGGCGAGGCCGAACAGGCCGCATTCCACGCCCTGCTCGACGACCTGGGTATCCCCCGCGACGACCAGATCGTGCGGCCCATCGCCCTACGCGGCGTCGCCGACACCGGTGTCGTACTGACCACCGAAACGCTCCTGCCCGAGGTCACCGTCACCGCCGAAGGCGTGTACTGGCACCCGGTCGGCGCCGACCACGACGACCAACTCGTCACCCGCGACCTGTTCCCCCTCGCCACCGCGATCACCGAAATCCAGCATCGCTTCGCCGGGTACCGCCGCCGCACCGAGGCCGTCGCGCAGCGCTTCCCGTGCGCATGACCGACACCGAACCGGTCACCGACGTCGCGGCGCGACGGCAGCGGTCCGGAGCCGATCTCGTCGTGCTCGCCGCCCAGGCCGTATTGATCGCGGTAGCGGCGACGGTCGGTGCCGACCTCAACCACCGGCGGGTACCCATCCACGCCGACGCCGCACCGCTGTTCGCCACCTGGCTGCCGCACATCGGCCCCGGCACCCCGCTCGCGATCGCGGTCGCCGTCCTGGTGGTGTACCGGGGACCCGCCTGGGCCGCCCGGCTCACCTGGCCACGTCTCATGACCGGCGCATACCTGACGGGCCTGGTATGGACCCTGTCCCTCGCCCTGGTCGACGGCTGGTCGCGCGGCCTGGCCACCCGGCTCACCCCGCAGGCCGAGTACCTCCACGACGTACCCAAGGTCACCAGCATCCCCGCCATGCTGGCCGGGTTCACCAGCCACATCATCGACTTCCGGCCGCTGTCGTGGGCCACCCACGTCGCCGGACACCCACCCGGCGCGCTGCTCGTCTTCGTCGTGCTCGAGCGGACCGGTCTGCGCGGCGGCGGCCCGGCCGCGCTGCTGTGTGTGCTTGTCGGCGCCGCCGCGCCGATCGCCGTCGCGGTCACCCTGCGGGCCTTGCGCGACGAGACCGCCGCCCGCGCCGCGCTGCCGTTCCTGGTGTTGTTCCCCGGCGCCGTGTGGGTCGGCGCGTCCGCCGACGGGCTGTTCACCGGCGTGCTCGCCGCCGGCCTCGCCCTGCTCGCCGTCGGCGGCTGGCGCCTGGCCACCGTCGGTGGGCTGCTGCTGGGCTTCAGCCTGTACCTGTCCTACGGGCTGGTCCTCGCCGGCCCGCTCGCCCTGGCCGTCGTCGCCATCAAACCCCGGGCCCGCTGGGCGACCGCCGCCGCCGGAGCCGCCGGGGCGGCCGCGGTCGTCGTGGCGTTCACCGCCGCCGGGTTCTGGTGGCCCACCGGGTACCACCTCGTCGTCGCCCGCTACTACCAGGGCTGGGCCGCCGACCGGCCCTACGGCTACTGGGTCTGGGCCGACCTCGCCTGCCTGATCCTGTCCGCCGGCCCCGCGGTCGTACCCGCACTACGCCGCGCCGCCGCGGCCGCCGTCCACCGGTGGCCCTCGCCCGCCACCCGCTCGCCCGCGCTGTGGCTACCCGCACTCGCACTGCTGGCCATCCTGGCCGCGGACCTGTCCGGGCTCAGCAAAGCCGAGGTCGAACGGATCTGGCTGCCCTACGAGATCTGGCTGATCCCCGCGACCGCCTGGCTGCCCGCGGTCCACCACCGCCGATGGCTGGCGGTACAGGCTTTGACCGCGCTGGCCGTCAACCACCTCCTGCTGACCAACTGGTGAGCTGGCTTACAGAACCGGGCGGCCGGTGCGCGACGGCGCGGCGGTACGCAGCGACGTAATCGTCCTCGCAGGTCACCGTAGCCACGCAGCCTTGGACGCGATGCGGGTCGGGCCGCAACCGCACCCGCACGTGGATGCCGTCGACCCGCACGTACACGTAGTCCACAGTGGACAGATCGCGTCGGCAGAAGGCGCGGTAGTCCTCGGTCCACTGCTTGGTCAGCCGGGCGATCGTGGCTGACGACAAGCCGGCGGCCGAGCCGAGGAAGCCCTCCAGAGCCCGGACGAAGTCGCCGGTGGACAGCCCGTGCAGGTACAGCAGCGGTAGGACCTCGGCTACCTTCGGCGACTTGCGGCACCACGGCGGCAGGATCACCGACCGAAACCCCTTGCGCTCACCGGTCTGGTCGACACGCTTGTCGTTGACCCGGGGCGCCCGCACCTGCACCGCGCCGGCCGCGGTCATCACCTCCCGCGACTGCGCATGGCCGTTGCGCACCACCAGCCGCCGGCCTCGCTCGTCACGTTCGCCGGCCAGCTCGGCCAAGTAGGTGTCGACCTCGGCTTCCAACGCGGCGGCCAGCATCCGCCGCGCACCCTCCCGCACCACATCGTCCAACAGCGAGACGTCCTCACGCCTCACCCGTCCTCGGCCACTACAGTCACCACCGGGCGTACCTTCCCGACCGACGCGCCAACGTCGGCCTTGCTTGAGATCCTCAACCGATCATCGGGAAGGTACGCCCTTCCCGACCCGATCACAGGTCTCAAGCATTTCTGCGTTCACGTTGGCGTCGCACGCAAGAAGGGCAACGCAACCATACCGCCCCAAGATCACGCTCACTGCCGACGACGCCGGCCTACCCCACGGCCTCACACCGAATGTCGCTCAACACACGC
>VAXX01000143.1 GCA_005885115.1 Actinomycetota bacterium
AGACGCGCAGGGTGGCGGGGGGCGGCGGCGGGGTCACCTTGTTGGTGAAGGTGACGGTGGTCTGGCTGGTCACGCCGCCGGCCGGTACCTTCACGGTCACCGTGGCCTTCGCGACGTCCTTCGAGATCTCCCGGCCGTCCGGCTTGGCGGCGATGTTGGCGGCGACGAACCCGGAGCGGGCCGCCTCGGTGATGGTCACCCGGCGCAGCGTCGTGGCGATCGACTTGCTGCACCCGCCGACCGGTACGGTCACCGGGTCCTTGACGCCGGTGACGGTGAACTGGAAGCTCCCG
>VAXX01000144.1:0-3384 GCA_005885115.1 Actinomycetota bacterium
CGGCAACGGTTTCCCGTCAACCGATCGACGGACGTCTTTCCATCGCGCGGAACGGTGGGACCCGTTCGGAGACGACAACCTCACTTGCCGGAAGCGCTGTAACGAATTCGGCCCCGGCGGCGCCATACCGCTTATGCCCAGCCCCGGTCCGGTCGTCGAGCAGTCCGCGCTCCTGGAGTCGCTGCTCCACCGGATCGGTCCCCGGTTCTCCCGTACCGAGCCGCGGAACCGGGCCCGGAGCTTCGTCCACGGGATCCTCTCCGGGCCGGCCCGCAAGAACGGGTGGACGCTCGCCGAGTTCGCCGGGGAGAGCGACCCCAACGGGATGCAGCGGCTGGTGACCACCGCCCGTTGGGACGTCGACGGGGTACGCGACGACCTGCGCGACTGGGTGCTGGAGCGGGCCGGTGACGTACGCGACGCGGTGCTGATCCCCACCGAGCTCGGCTTTCCCAAGAAGGGCACCGGCTCGGTCGGCGTGCACCGGCAGTACAACCGGCTGGCCGGCCGCACCGAGAACGTACAACTGGGGCTGTTTCTCGGGGTTGCCTTTGCCGGGCGGTGGGCGCTGGTCGACCGCGAGCTGTACCTGCCGCGAGCGTGGACCGCCGACCCGCAGCGGTGCCGGCGGCTCGGCGTCCCCGAGGGGGTCGGTTTCGCCACCCGGCCGCAGTTGGCCCGCCTGCTGGTCGAACGCGCGCTGGGCTGGCCCGGTCCCCGGGCGTGGGTGGCCGCCGGTGACGGCTACGGCGAGGACTCCGGCCTGCGGTCCTGGCTGGACCGGCAGGGCGTCCGGTACGTCCTGGCCACCCGCCACCCCGGGCACGGGGGGCCGCGGGGTGGGGAGCCGGGCTGGACGCGGATCCCGACGGGGGAGGAGCGGGGCTGGGAGAACGCCCTGCTGGTACACCGGACGCCGACCGGTACCGGCTACTTCCACTGCCGGACCCGTCCCGGTACGCCGACCGGCGAGCTGGTCCGGGTGGCCGGACTGATCGCCGCCGCACCCGGGCGGACCGCCCGGACCTGCGCGGCCCTGGGACTGGACCAGTACCAGGTGCGCCGCTACGACGCCTGGTACCGGTACCTGACGCTGTGCCTGGTGGCCGGCGCGTACCTCGCGGTGCGCTGACCGCCGGGGGGCGTACGGGAGGGGGCCGGGTGGAGTGCCCCCTCCCGTACGCGGATCAGTGACTCGGGTGCGACGACGGGTGGTCCGAGGGCGGACCGGTCGGGTGGTCCTTGTCCTTGCTCGGGTTCGGGCTCGGGTGGTTCCCGTCACCCGGGTGGTCCGGTGTCGCCGACGTCGAGGGGGCGACAGAGGCCAGCGTCGCGGTGCAGAAGCCGTCGACCTTGTCCTTCCCGCCGGCGGCGGTGATCAGCGCGGTGAACGCCGGGCTCTCCAACGCCTTGCCGTGGTCCGAGCCGGCGCCCGCGGTGTACGCGTGGCACAGGCCGACCAGCGACGGGGACGGCGCGGCGGAGCCGCCCTTGCCGGGGTGGGACGGCGTGGTGCTGGGGCGCCCAGGGTGATCGCCGTTCTCGCTCGCGCTCGCGGCGGACGGGTGGTGCAGCGGGTTGGGCAGGGTACCCGTGGTCGCGGCGAGCGCGACGCCGCCGGCCGCGGTGACGGCGAGCAGGGCGGCGGCCTTGATCGTGAGTACCTTGGTCAGCCAGGTCTTGAGCACAGAGGGTCTCCGGAGGTCGGTGGCGGGGTGACGACCGGCGGCCTGGAACGCGGCCAGGGCCGTCGGCAGCCCGGCCAGCTCAGCTGGACGCGCGGGCGCGGCGGCGGCGGCGAGGTGCTCGCCGAGCCGTCCCGCCCGACGGCGTACCCCCGGGTCACCGCGCAGAAGTGCGTCTGCGGTGGCCCGGTCGAGCTGACTGGAACGGTGGGTGTTCATCTCATGTGCTCTGGCGCCACCGGGCCGGGTTTCGTCACTCATCGCGTCACCCCGAACTGGGCTCCCCGGACCAGGCGCCCGGGTACCGTACCGGCGCTGCGTTCCTGGGCCAGTTGCCCGGCCAGCCGGCGCAGACCCCGGTGCGCCGCCGTGCGTACCGCGCCGGCCCGCTTGCCGAGCACCGCCGCGGCGGCGCCGGCGTCGAGCCCGACGACCACCCGCAGCAGGACCGCCTCGGCCTGGTCGCGGGGCAGCGTGGCGATCAGCGCGATCGCCGCGTCGGTACCCACCGCGTCGACCGCCAGCGTGGCGGTGTCCTGCGCGTCGGCCAGCATCGCGAGCTGCTCCACCGCGACCGACTCGGCCGGCCGGCGGGCCTGGCGGCGCAGGTGGTCCAGGGCCCGGTGCCGGCCGATGGACACCGCCCAGGCCCGGAACCCGCCGCCCTCGCCGCGGTAGGACCGCAGGTCCCGGGCGATCTGCAGCCACGCCTCCGAGGCCACGTCCTCGGCGTCCTGCCCGACCAGGGCGCGCAGGTAGCGCAGCAGGCCGGGCTGGACCGCGTGGTACAGCGCGCGGAACGCGTCGTCGTCGCCGCCACACGCGGCGCGGACCACCGGGGCCAGGTCGTCGGACCGGTCCGGCTCGGCGTCGTCCAGGGTCACAACACTCCCCACACTCGCCCGTACGCCCACCTCCGTGTGGGCGACCCGGTATCGCTCGTGGGTATGGCGTCGGCCGACCGGATTTCGTCACACCCGGGGATACCGGCCGGTCAGCCGCCTTCCCGCGAGCCGGACATGCCCTGTACCGTAGCGGGACCGAATGTGACAGGCCCGAGCCCGTGCCCGCCAACCTGCCGTCCGTGATCGCCGCCGCCACCACCTGGCTGGTGCGGGCGTACCCGGCCTCGGGCGGCGCGTTCAGCACGGCGCTGGCCGAGATCCAGGCCCGGCAGGCGGCGACCGTCGCGGCCTGGCTGCGCTACCCGACCCGGGTCGACGCCGGCCTGCTCACCCTCGTCGGGCCGGGCGGTTCGCAGCGCCTGGACTGGCTGGTCGGCGCGGACACCAGTGCGTTGCCCGAGGCGGACCGGGCCTGGCGTACCTGGGTGGACGAGGTCGTGGTGAGCTGGGCCGCCTGCCTGCTGGGTGACCCGCGGCTGAGCACCCTGGCCGTCGCGGCGCTGGCCGACGGGGAGCACGCCGGCCCGGCGCCGGGGGAGTTCCGCCGGTTGACCCAGCCCGACGACCACGACCGCCGCGCCGGTGCCCTGCTGCGCCATCCCGACCTGCTCGGACCGGTCGCCGATCTGCACCGGCCGGAGCTGCTCGTCCGGCTCGGGCTCGGTACGGCCGGCACCGCCGCGGCCTGAGCCCGGTCAGCCGGTACGCAGTTCCACGCAGCACCGGCCCGGGTACGGAGCGAGGTGCGCTTCGGTGGCGGCGTCGTCCAGCCCGTCGAGGAGGCCGGCGAGGAA
>VAXX01000144.1:3677-6723 GCA_005885115.1 Actinomycetota bacterium
CGTCGACCAGCTTGTCGAGGTGGAACGCGGCGAGGTTGCGGGACATCCGCGCCGCGTCGGCGGCCTCCTCCCGGCTGACCGCGTGGCCGGCCCGGCGGACGTAGTCGTACAGCGCGCGCCGGGACGGGTCGACCAGCGCGGCGACCCCGGTCCACTGCTCGTCCATCCGCCGAGAATATCACTAGCATCGGTTGTTGAAATTATCGCTTGCCGGGTACAGGATGGGCATTAGCGGTAGCGTCGGTTGACGAAATTATCCCGGAGGTGATCGCGTGCGCCCCATGGAGCAGGCAAAACGTCCGGTCACGGCACTGGCCGGCTGGTACGGGCATCCGCTGCACCCGGCCCTGGTCGCCGTACCGATCGGTGCCTGGATCGCCAGTCTCGTCTTCGACATCGGCTCGCACCTCGTCCACGAGCCCGGGTTCCTCACCCAGGGCTCGCGTTGGCTGATCGGGCTCGGGGTGGTCGGCGCGGTGCTCGCGGCGCTGTTCGGGTTCCTCGACCTGTTCGCCATCCCGACCGGTACCACCGTGTTCCGGATCGGGCTCGTGCACATGACGATCAACCTGGCCGTCACCGTCGCGTACGCCATCGGCTTTGTCATCCGCGGGGGACCCGCCGGCGGGCCGGTCGGCTGGGGCCCCCTCGCGCTGTCCGTGGTCGCGCTGGCCGCGCTGGGCGTCTCCGGCTACCTCGGCGGTGAGCTGGCCTACCACTACGGCGTGCGGGTCGCCGACGAGGCGACCCAGGAGCGCGGGTACGAAACCACCACAGCGAAGGAAGCGAAGGAGCGGATCTGATGGCTGTCGCCGCACTGATCACCTGGCTGATCACCGCCGTCGGCGGGTTCGTCATGCTCGGTCTCTGGATCTCCCGGGGCGGTCACCGCCCGGACAGCGGCACCCGGCTCGCGCCCGGGCTGGTGTTCAGCCACGTCGGCCTGGCGGTGATCGGCCTGGTCGTGTGGATCGTCTACCTGGCGGTGGACAAGACCGCGCTGGCCTGGATCGCGTTCGTCCTGCTGCTGCCGGTCGCGGCGCTCGGGTTCACCATGCTGGCCCGGTGGATCCCGGCCCGCCGCACCGGCACCGCCGAGTCGCGCTTCCCGGTGCCCGTCGTGATCGGCCACGGCCTGTTCGCCGCCACGACGCTGGTCCTGGTGCTGCTGGCCGCGCTGGGCGTGGGCGGCCGTTGAGATGACCGTGACCCCCCTGCGGGTGGCCCGGCGGCGGCCCGCCCGCGACCTCGCCGCCGCGCAGGAGGCCGCCGCCGCGTTCCTGACGGCGCTGGGCGTGGACCTTTCCGCCGACAGCCTGGCCGACACCCCGGGCCGGATGGCGCGCGCCTACGCCGACCTGCTCACCCCGCGCGAGTTCCGGCTGACGACGTTCCCCAACGACGAGGGGTACGACGAGCTCGTGCTGGCCCGGGCGATCCCGATCCGGTCGGTGTGCGAGCACCACCTGCTGCCGTTCACCGGCGTGGCCCACGTCGGGTACCTGCCCGGCGAGCGGATCCTCGGACTGTCCAAGCTGGCCCGGGTGGTCGAGCTGTTCGCGCACGGTACCCAGGTGCAGGAACGGCTGACCAAGCAGATCGCCGACTGGCTGACCACGCACCTGCAACCCAAGGGCGTCGGGGTGGTCATCGAGGCCGAGCATCTGTGCATGACGCTGCGCGGGGTCCAGGCCGTCGGCGCCACCACGGTCACCTCCACCCTGCTCGGCACCCTGCGCGACGATGCCCGCTCGCGCGCGGAGTTCTTCACCCTCGCCGGGCTCAACCACCGCTGAAACCCATAGCTGGCAAGGAGTTTCCGTGACCGACCCACGCGTGTTCGCCATCGTCGGGGCATCGCTGACCGGTGCCCGGGCCGCCGAGGAGCTGCGTAGCGCCGGCTTCGCCGGCCGGATCGTGCTGATCGGGGCGGAGCACGAGCTGCCGTACGAACGGCCGCCGCTGTCCAAGGGGTACCTGCTCGGTACGGACCCGCGGGACAAGGCGTACGTGCACCCCGCCGACTGGTACGCCGACCACGACGTGGAGCTGCTGCTCGGGGTACGGGCCACGAACCTCGACACCGCGACGCATACGGTGACTCTCGACGGGCGCGATCCGGTGCGGTACGACAAGCTTCTGCTGGCCACCGGATCCCGGGTACGCCGCCTGGACGTACCCGGGGCGGACCTGCCCGGGGTGCGGTACCTGCGTACCCTGCCCGACGCCGACGCGCTCGCCACCGAACTGCCGGCCGCGCGGCACGTCGTGGTCGTCGGAGCCGGCTGGATCGGTCTGGAAACGGCGGCGGCCGCCCGCAGCCACGGCGCGGAAGTCACCGTCGTGGAGCTGGACCGGGCGCCGCTGCGCCGGGTCCTCGGTGACGAGGTGGCGGCCGTGTTCACCGCGCTGCACGAGGCGCACGGCGTCGACTTCCGGTTCGGCGCCGGGGTACGCGAGTTCCACGCCGCCGCCGGACGGCTGGCCTCGGTCATCCTCACCGACGGCACCGAACTCGACGCCGAGGTCGCCATCGTCGGGGTCGGCATCACCCCGGCCGTGGAACTGGCCGGATCGGCCGGGCTGGCCGTGGACAACGGCATCACCGTCGACGCGTCACTGCGTACCGGCGACCCGGACGTGTACGCCGCCGGTGACGTCGCCAACGTGGCGCATCCGGTGCTGGGTAAGGGGATCCGGGTCGAGCACTGGTCGAACGCGCGCAACGGCGGCACCGCCGCCGCCCGCTCGATGCTCGGCGATCCGGTGTCGTACGACCGGATCCCGTACTTCTTCACCGACCAGTACGACCTGGGCATGGAGTACGCCGGCTGGGTCGAGCCGGGCGGGTACGACCGGGTGGTGTTCCGGGGCGACCCCAAGGCCGGTGAGTTCATCGCGTTCTGGCTCAAGGACAACCGGGTACTGGCCGGGATGAACGTCAACGTGTGGGACGTGCAGGAGCAGATCCAGGCACTGGTCCGTGCCGGGTACGCCGGGCAGCCGGTCGACCCCGCGAAGCTCGCCGACCCCGGGGTGCCCCTGG
>VAXX01000383.1 GCA_005885115.1 Actinomycetota bacterium
TGCGCGTCCGTCATCGCGACGGCGCACGCGACCCACCCGCCCGGCGGCATCCCCGACCGCCGGAGTCAAGCGACGGAGGACTGAATGCAGGCGAACATCGAAAGGCCGGGCGACAGCCCACCACCGGACCCGGAGCCGACGACGGTACCCGTACCCCGGCAGCCCCTCGACGACAGTACGGATACCGCGGCGACCGAAGGCGTGACCGACCCGGTGGGCGAAGCCGGGGCGCCGGAGTCCCTGGACGAGCCCGAAGCGGCCGAGGCCGGCGGGGCAGCCGGGGACGCGGGTACGGATACCGCGCCGGAGCCGGACGGCGCCACTGCTGATCCGGAACCGGAAGCGGAGCCGGTACCCGAGCCGTCCGCCGAGACCGGGGAACCGGGCGACGAATCGGCGCCCGAGGCCGAAACCGAAGCACCATCCACCGAAACCGAACCGGAGGCCGAAGCCGACGAGCCGGCAGCCGAGGTGACCGACGACGCCGGGGAACCGGCTGCCGAGACGGAGCCGGAACTCGAGCCCCAACCCGACGAACCGGTTGCGGAGACCGAGCCTGAGGCCGAGGCGGAGGAGGCCGCGCCAGACATCGCGGACGAGCCGGCCGACGTGGCCGAGGAAACCGCGACGACCGACCCGGCCGAGGACGCCGAAGCGGTAGCCGGGGAACCGTCCGTCGAAACCGAGCCGGAACTCGAGAGCGAAACGGAACCCGAGGCCGTACCCGAGACTGCCGAAGCCGAGGAGGCGGCGCCGGACGTGACGGACGAGCCGGTCACCGACGAAGCCGAGCTGTCCGACGAAGCGGAAGATGCGGCCGGCGAAGCAGAGCCCGAAGCGGAGGCTGAGGAAGCCGCGCCAGAGGTCGCGGACGAGCCGGCGGCCGAAGCGGACGCCGAGGAACCAACGGGCGAAACCGAACTCGAGCCGGTTGCCGATGCCGGACCAGTTGCCGAAGACGACGCCGCAGCCGTTGGTGCGGAAGGAATACTCGGCTTCATGCGTCGCAAGATCTTCGGCTTCCGGCCGGAGAGCGAGCTCACCGATGAAACTGAGGTGACCGGAGGAACAGACGAACCCGAGGCCATCGACGCGACCGAGGTTACCGAGGAACCGGAAGCTGAGGCCTACGCCGCTGAGACCGACGCCGCTGAGACCGACGCCGCTGAGACCGACGCCGTTGAGGCCGAGGCCGTTGAGGTGGCGGAAGCCGAGGTTGCCACGGACGAGGCTGAGGAAACCGGGCCCGAGGCGGAGCCGGTGGAACTGAGCGAGGCGGAGCCGACCGAGGTGGTCGAGGCGGCGGAGGAGATCGCGGCGGCGGCGGCCGAGATCGAGGCCGCCGGTGAGGCGCTTGACGAAGCCGAGGCCGAACTGGCCGAGGCGGACGAGCAACTCGACATCGCGG
The DNA here is from genome assembly GCA_005885115.1 of Actinomycetota bacterium. Classification (GTDB taxonomy): domain Bacteria; phylum Actinomycetota; class Actinomycetes; order Mycobacteriales; family Micromonosporaceae; genus AC-43. The sequence continues at coordinate 1,409 of VAXX01000383.1, forward strand.
CCGGGGAAGCGGCCGAGATCGCCGACGCGGGCGCGCTGGGCGAGGTCGAGGTGGTGGCGGTCGCGGTACTGGAGAGCGAGGGCGAGGATACCGGGGTCGAGGAGGAGGCCGGCGCGACGTTCGTCGGGCTCGAGGACGCCGCCGAGCCGGCGGTATCCGAGAGTGCCGTCCTGCTGACCGCGCTGGCGCCGCTGCGGCCCGGCGACGTGTCCGAAGGCTCGATCGCGGTGTGGAAGCCCGAGGCGGTAACGGCGTTCCGGGAGCAGTTGCGGGAGGTACAGGCTCAGTTCGTCGACGACCCGGAGGAGGCGGTCGCGCACGCGCGGGCGCTGGTGTCCGACGCGGTACACACGTTGGCGGACACCCTGCTCGCGCACCAGCTCGGGGCGATCGACCTGCCCGAGCACCCCGACACCGAGTCGCTGCGCGTGGCGCTGCGGCAGTACCGCGAGTTCCTGGAGCGGGTACTCGCGCTGTGAACCAGCACTGAAGCGGGGGAGGGTCGATGACCCTCCCCCGCTTCAGTTGCCCGGGTGCAGGGTCAGCGCCCTGGTGAAGATGTCGCCGATCTGGGCCGGGTCGGCGGCGACGTACGCCGCTCCGCCGGTCACCTGCGGGATCGGGCTCAGGTCGGCCTCGGTGACGTCGGTACCGATACCGATCAGGATCACCTGGATCGGCCGTTGCGGGTCGGCGACCTCGCGCAGTTGCGCGAGCAACTGGTCGCGGGTGAGGCCGGCCGGGTCGTCGTTCTTCCCGTCGGTGATGACGACGACCGAGTTGCCCCGGCCGGGATCCCAGTCCCGCTGGACCGTCTGGTACCCGGCGAGGATCGTGTCGTACAGGCCGGTGGCGCCGCTGCGCCGGGGCTGGATCGTATCCAGTGCCGCGTTGAGCCGGTCCCGCTGGCTGGTCAGCGGCCCGATCGGTACCAGTTGCTGGTAGTCCTTCCCCGCGTCGAGCCCGGCGGAGAAGACCCACAGCCCGACCTCCCACGAGTCGTCGAACAGCGCGAGCCCACCCTTGGCCGCGGCGACCGCGACCTGTTCCCGGGTCGCCCCGCCGGCGGTCGGCACCGGGGTGAGCATCGAGCCGGAGACGTCGATGACCGCGAGCATCCGCGCCTTGCGGGTGATCTCGTTCCAGTTGCTCAGCACGTCGGTGATCGCGCCGAGGTCCGGTACGGCGCCGGGCGGTACGAACATGGCCCGGCTGGCCGGGAAGTCCGGACCGGCGCTGCCGTCGGGCGGGCGGATCCAGGCCCGGTCCAGGTCGGTACGGAAAGCGCTGTCCGTCAACGCGGAAAGGAGTTTTCCGGCGGCGTCCGCCCGGTCGGCGGGGAGCCGGGGCAGCACGACGTACGGGTAGTCCAGCGCGGTCGGGGCCGGGTCGAGGGAGAGCGCCGCGAGGCGTACCCCTGGATGGTTTGCGTTGTAGGCCAGCACCGCCTGCTCGGACAGTGGCGCCAGGCCCAGCGCGGCCGGGAAGCGCACCACCAGCGTGGCCGGCACCTGCGCCCAACCCGCGTCGAACGCCCGGATCGCATCGACCCCCATCTTCTTCCCGTCGGTCCCGAGCGCGCTGACCACCCCGTCCAGCGCGAGCAGCGCGGAGGTCGCGGTGGCGTCCCGGTCGGGTTCGGCGATGCCGGCGTGCAGTTGCTTGTCGGTGGCCAGTTGCTGGAGGAGTACGGGCCAGGTGAGCCGGGCGCCGAACCAGCCCAGCGAGGTGGCCACGGGTTCGGGCATGGCCAGGACGACCGGGCTGGTACCCAGTGACGGGGCGGTCGCCGGTACCAGGTCGGCGCGCACCGGGCGCAGCCGCTGCAACCAGATCGACGAGTCGGGGATCCACACATCCGGTACCCGGGTGTGGCCGTCGGGCGGGCCGAGGCCGCTGCTGCGGGCGCTCTGCGGTCCGGCGACCGCGGCGGCGACGTCGGCCGGCGCGGCGGCGGTGACGAGGACCGATACGCAGTGGCCGGGTCCGGTGTCCGACCAGCGGGCGGCCGCGTTCCGGATCGCCGGCGCCAGCTCCGGGGTGGCCGCGACCGAGAGCTGGACCGCGCCGCTACAGCCGGTCAGGCCGGCCGGGCGCAGC
>VAXX01000384.1:0-1748 GCA_005885115.1 Actinomycetota bacterium
GATTGGCCATCGCCGGCATGGTCGTCTCGCTGGTCGCGCTGCTCAGCGTGGTCTGCTACGGCGTCGGCGGCATCGTCATCGGCGCGGTGGGCGCGATTCTCGGCCATGTCGGCAAGCGCCAGATCGCCCAGCGCGGCGAGCAGGGCGGCGGGATGGCCCTCGCGGGCATCATCGTCGGCTGGATCTCGGTCGTGCTGGGCATCGCGGTGGTCGCGTTCTTCGTGTTCTTCGTGTGGTACGTGGTGAAGAACACGCCGACCTACAACCCTACCGACTACCCGTTCCCGACCCCGACCTGATCGGGTGGCGTGAAGGTGGCGGTGCGCGCCATTCCGGCCGCCCGCCCCTTCGCGGCGATCACCAGCGCCATCTTCCGGGACGCCTCGTCGATCATCTCGTCGCCGAGCATCACCGCGCCCAGCTTCCCGCCGGCCTCCGAGGTGTACCAGGCGTACGCGTCGAGGATCAGCTCGGCGTGGTCGTAGTCCTCTTGCGACGGCGAGTAGACCTCGTTCGCCGCATCGACCTGGCCCGGGTGCAGCACCCACTTGCCGTCAAAGCCGAGCGCAGCAGATCGGCGCGCGACCCGGGTGAAGCCGTCGACGTCACGGATCTGCAGGAACGGACCGTCGATCGCCTGCTGGTTGTAGGTGCGCGCCGCCATCAGGCTGCGCATGCGGATGTAGTGGTAGGCGTCGCCGACGTCGTAGCCAGGTGGCTGCTCGCCGACCACGAGGCTCTTCATGTTGATGCTCCCCGGGCGTTCTCGATCTGCGCCTCGATGCCGATCCCGCCGACCGGCAGGCCGAGCGATTTCTCCAACTGGGTGAGGGTGAGGTCGAGCCACTGTACGTGCGCGGCGTCCTGCACCTTGGGCAGCATGATCGCGTCGAGGTCGGCGCCGGCGCCTTCGACCACCTCGATGACGTCCTGGTACGTCCACGGTGTCGTCAGGTCGTTGACGCGTACCACCCGGGCCTTGCCGGTCCAGTCGCCGGTACTGAGCGCCGCCACGATGTTCTTGCGGGCGTCCGGCTTGGCCAGCGGCGCCACCGCGTCCTCCAGGTCGAGGAACACCTGGTCGGCCGGCAGCCCCTGGGCCTTGTCCAGCATCTTGGTGCTGGACCCGGGTACGGCGAGGCATGAACGGCGGGCGTGACCGGCGGTACCCATGACGCGCTCCTTCGATTGGTTACTAGCCGGTACGGTAGCCTCGTCGCGTGGCTGACGAGAACAGGTCTGTGGGCGAGTTCACCGACTTCTCCGGAAAGACGGTCGTGGTGACCGGGGCGAATTCCGGGATCGGGCTGGCCGGGGCCGGGGAGTTCGCCCGGCGGGGCGCGCGGGTCGGCCTGGTCGGGCGGGATCCGGACCGCCTGGCGTCCGCTGTCTCGGCGGTACCCGGTGCCCGCGGTTTCGCCGCCGACTTCAGTTCCCTGGATTCGGTACGGACGCTCGCGGCCCAGCTCGCCGAGGCGTACCCGGCGATCGACGTGCTGTGCAACAACGCCGGCGCGATCGTCCAAAGTAGACAGTCCACTGTGGACGGTCATGAGCTGACGATGCAGACCAACCATCTCGCCCCGTTCCTGCTGACCCACCTGCTCCGGGACCGGTTGGCCGGCGGCCGGGTGGTCAACACCGCCTCCGACGCGCACCAGCGGGGCGCCCTGGACCCGGCGCACCTGGACTCGCCCGGTGGGTACCGGCCGTTCACCGTGTACGGGACGAGCAAGCAGGCCAACATC
>VAXX01000384.1:1755-5738 GCA_005885115.1 Actinomycetota bacterium
GCCTCGCGGTGTCGCTGTTCTACAAGCTCAACCCGTTCCTGCTGCGCCCCGAGCGTGGCGCGGACACCATGGTCTGGCTGGCCGGCGCTCCGGCCGCCGAACTGGCCAACGGCGGCTACTACGTCAAGCGTCAGCTCCGCCGGCCCAGCGGGATCGCCGCCGACCCGGCGGCCGCGTCGGCGCTCTGGGAGGCGAGCCGGACGGCCGTGGGGCTATAGCTCGGGCTGTCGGGCGAGTTCCGGGGTCGCCCGCGCGGCACCGATGACCACGACCGCGACCCCGACGACCAGCAGCGCCAGCCCCGGTACCTGGCCCAGCCGGGGCGTCTGGCCCAGCCACAGCCAGGCGATCAGCGCGGCACCCGGTACCTCGAGCAGGATCAGCATCGAGATCGTGGTCGCGGATACCCGCTTGAGCGCGTAGTTGAACGTCGAGTGGCCCAGCAGTTGGGGTCCGGCGGTCATGGCAAGGATCGCCAGCCAGGTCGTCGCCGGATATCCCGACATCGGTACCCGCGCCGCCAGGCACAGCCCGCCGAGCACCGCCGCGCATACCCCGTAGCAGACCGTCGTGTACGCCGTCGTGCTGAGCCGGATCCGGGCCCGCTCGCCCAGCGCCGTGTACGCCGCGCCGGCGACCGCCCCGGCCAGCGCCATCAGGTCGCCGACGACCGCCCGGCCGGAGAACCGGAGATCCGCGCCGGTGGCCAGGACCCCGCCGCAGACCGCGACGGCGATACCGAGCCAGACCAGCCGGGGCAGCCGCCGGCCCTGGCCGATCGCGATCAGTCCCTGCCAGACCGGCTGGGTGGCCACGAGTGCGGTGGCGGCGGCCACGCCGGTCAGCTTCGTGCTGGGTACCCACATCCCGAAGTGCCCGGCGAGCGCGACCCCGGCGAGCAGGCTGACCACCACGGTGCCCCGACCGGCGCTGCGCAGTTCGCCGCGCCGGGTGCCCGCCGTTACCGGGATCAGGACGGCCGTGGCCAGCGCGTTGCGCCACCAGGCGATCGCCAGGGCCGGGGCGGCGGCGTACACGATCAGGGGCGCGGACGAGGACACCGCCAGGACCGCGACGGCGAGCACGGCGACGGTCAGTACGGCGGGGCGAGGCGGGGCGGGCACGGCTGTCAATCCTGGCACAGGTGACGCAAAGTGCAGATCGCGAAACTCTAAGTGCAAGGGAAAGCGTTTACCGCCGGGGTACCGGCGGGTACCGGGCATGGTCACTCCCCAGACCCCGGATGGCGGTACACCCCATGCCCCTGTACCACGCGGTGCTGTTCGACTTCTTCGGCACCCTCACCCAGGCCGTATCCCGAGGCCGCGCGCACGTCCACCTGGCCCGCTGGCTGGGCTGCGACCCGCGACAGTTCACGGCGGCCCTCGACCGCACCTTCGTCGAGCGGGCCCGCGGCGGGTACGGCTCGGCCAGCCAGTCGCTGCGGCACGTCGCCGAGTCCGTCGGGGTACGCCCGACCCGCGCCCAGCTCGCGGCCGTACTCCCGGCCCGGATCGCCGCCGTGCTCGCTGACACCCGGCTGCGCCCCGAGGCGGTACCGGTGCTCCAGGAGGTACGCGCCCGGGGCCTGCGTACCGCCCTGGTCAGCGACTGCGCCCACGAGCTGCCCCGGTACCTGCCCGACCTGCCGATCGCCCCGTTGCTGGACACCTGCGTCTACTCGGTCGAGGTCGGCGCCTGCAAACCCGACCCGCGGATGTACCTGACCGCCTGCCGGCGGCTGGACGTCGACCCGCGCCGGTGCCTGTACATCGGCGACGGGGGCAGCCAGGAACTGTCCGGAGCACGCCAGGTCGGCATGACCGCCGTCCTGCTCACCGCCCCCGACCTGGCCGGACACCTGCGGTTCAACGGGGAACGCGGCTGGACCGGCCGCACCGCCCCTACGCTGACGGCGGCGCTGCGGTACCTGGACGAGGTGCCGCCGCTGCGACCGGCGGCACGACCGGCGGCGCTGTCAGTGCGCTGACGTCCGGTCGGGGTACCCCGCCCAGCCCGGAGCGCTCGCCGGCGATCTTCTCCTGGAGCCGCAGGATGCCGTGCAGCAGCGCCTCCGGGCGGGGCGGACACCCGGGTACGTACACATCGACCGGTATCAACTGGTCGACGCCCTTGGTCACCGAGTACGAGTCCCAGTACGGGCCGCCGCAGTTCGCGCAGGCGCCGAAGGAGATGACGTACTTGGGTTCGGGCATCTGGTCGTACAGCCGCTTGATCGCCGGGGCCATCTTGTCGGTGACCGTACCGGAGACGACCATCAGGTCGGCCTGCCGCGGCCCGTGCGCGAACGGGATCACGCCGAGCCGGATGAAGTCGTGCCGGCCCATCGAGGTCGCGATGAACTCGATGGCACAGCAGGCCAGCCCGAAGTTGAAGACCCACAGCGAGTACCGGCGCCCCCAGTTCAGCACGAACCGGATCGGCTCCCCGAGTACTCCCGGCAACTCCGCCACGCCGCAAGCCTAGTCCGCGTCGGGGTACCAGGCGGCGCGCGCCATGTCCACGTGGTCCCCGCGCAGCGGCGTCCCCTCGGCGCGCAACCGGCGCAGCGCCTCGGCCTCGTGCCCGGGCGGGGTACGCCCGCTCGCGGTCACCACCCGGTGCCAGGGCACCCCGCCGCCGTACCGGGCCATGACCGTACCCACCTGGCGCGGCCCGCCTGTCCCGACCCACTCGGCGATCGCCCCGTACGACATCACCCGCCCGCGCGGGATCCGCTCGACCAGCCCGAGCACCTCCTCGGTGTAGTCCACGAACGACCACGATATGGGAGCCCCATCGCCCCTTCGGGATCACCGGCCCGCACAATGGTCAGCGTGCGCGAAGCAGTCCAGGCGGCGCGCCGGATCGTGGTGAAGGTCGGCTCGTCCGCGCTGACCACGGCGGCCGGCGGGCTCGACCGTACCCGGGTGGACGCGCTCGTCGACGCGCTCGCCGCCAGGCCCGGCGAGACGGTCCTGGTGTCCTCGGGGGCGATCGCCGCCGGCCTCGCACCGCTCGGCCTGACCCGGCGCCCCCGCGACCTGGCCACCCAGCAGGCGGCGGCCAGCGTCGGCCAGGGCCTGCTGATGCGGGCGTACACCGACTCGTTCAGCCGGTACGGGCGCACCGTCGGGCAGATCCTGCTCACCGTGGACGACGTGACCCGCCGCGCGCACTACCGCAACGCCCACCGGACCTTGCGCCGGCTGCTGGACTTCAAGGTCGTACCGGTGGTCAACGAGAACGACACCGTGGCCACCGACGAGATCCGGTTCGGCGACAACGACCGGCTGGCCGCGCTGGTGGCCGCGCTCATCCACGCCGACCTGCTGGTACTGCTGTCCGACGTGGACGCGCTCTACACCGGCGACCCGGCCCGGCCGGACGCGCGCCGGATCGAGGAGGTGCGCTCGGACGCCGACCTGGACGGCGTGGCGATCGGCAAGGTGGGCAAGGCCGGTGTGGGTACCGGTGGGATGGTCACCAAGGTCGAGGCCGCGCGGATCGCGACCGGCGCGGGCATCCCGGTCGTGCTGACCGCCGCGCCGCTGGCGGCCGCGGCGCTGTCCGGCGAGCCGGTGGGGACGTTTTTTCATCGGGTACGCGAACGGCCGCAGGCCCGCCTTTTCTGGCTCGCCCACGCCACGGCGCCCCGGGGCCGGCTGCACCTGGACGCCGGAGCGGTACGCGCGATCGTCGGCCGGCGCGCCTCCCTGCTCCCGGCCGGCATCACCGCCGTCGACGGTCGGTTCTCCGCCGGCGACCCGGTCGACCTGGTCGACACCGAGGGCCGTCCGGTGGCCCGGGGGCTGGTCAACTACGACGCCGTCGAACTGCCCGGCCTGCTCGGCCGCTCGACCGTGGACCTCGGTCCGGGGTACGGCAAGGAGGTCGTCCACCGCGACGACCTGGTACTCCTGTAGGCAGCCTCACGCCGCGAACGGATCCGAATCGTCCCGCCGATCACGGGCACTGACGAT
>VAXX01000385.1 GCA_005885115.1 Actinomycetota bacterium
GCTCTGGCTCGCGTTGCAGCCGCCGCTGCTGCGCTACCTGCGGGTACTGGTGGGGGACTCGGCGGAGGACGTCGCGTCGGAAACCTGGCTGCAGGCCGCCCGGGACCTCAAGAGCTTCCGTGGCGATCTGTCCGGTTTCCGGGTCTGGCTGTTCCGCATCGCCCGGCACCGCGGCATCGACGACCGTCGCCGGAGCCGCCGGTACATCCAGGATCCGTACGACCCGGCCACCCAGGAGTACCTGTTCACCAGTCCGGACGCCGAACGGGAGGCACTGGACGGCATGGGTACCCGCTGGGCCCTGGACGTGATCTCCACGCTCCCCCCCGACCAGGCCGAGGCGGTCATGCTCCGGGTGGTCGCCGGGCTGGACGTCGCGCAGACCGCGCAGGTGCTGGGCAAGCGCCCCGGCGCGGTCCGGGTCGCGGCGATGCGCGGCCTACGCCGGCTGGCCACCCACCCGCACGTGCTTGCCCGCAGCCGGGCGCGGGTACGCGATCCCGGAGCGCTCCCATCGGTCGACTCGGCCCAACCGGAAGGGGTGTAACGCGGTGCGGTTCTGGCTCGCTCTCCGCGACCGGCAGGCGCGGCGCAACCGCCGGATCGGCGGCCGGGAAGCCGAGGAACTCCTGCGCGGCATTAGCACCACCGGCGACCGGGAGGAACTACTCCGGCTGCTCGCCCTGGCCGCAGCGCCCCCGCAGCCGGACGAGCTGGTCGGGCACGACGCCGCGCTGGCGGCCTTCCGCGCCGCGCCCGAGCCGGTACCGGCGCGACCCCGCCGGCACCGGTGGCGGTTCGCGTCCCGGGCCCTGCTGGTGAAGCTGGTCGCCGGGGCCGGCGTACTCCTGGTCGGTGGGGCCGCGGTCGCCGCCGGTACGGGCAGCCTGCCGACCGGGGTACAGCACGGCGCGCACAACCTGCTGTCCCCGCTCGGCGTCCAGGTGCCGGACGCGACCGGTCCGGGTACCGCCTCCGGGTCCGTACACAGCCTGCGGACGCCGGCGCCGAGCCCGCCCCCGCCGACCCCGGGCACCTCCACCCCGGCCGGGCTGTGCCAGGCGTGGCGGGCGGCAAAGGGCAAGCCGGGCAAGGGGATGGAGCCGAGCCAACGCCAGGCGCTGATCCAAGCCGCCGGAGGGATGGATCGGGTACCGGCGTTCTGCGCGCAGATACTCGGGCCGGACCCGTCCGCCCCGCCGAGCCCGACCCCGCACCCGAGCAAGACGCCCAAGTCACATCCGAGCCAGAAGCCCAGCCACCCGACCAAGTCCAAGGGCGCGAACCCCTCAGCCACCAGCCGTCGTCACTAGGGTCCGCGCCACACCCTCATTCGTCGTAGAGGTCGAGGACCAGACCGGCCGGGACCGCGGCAAGGCGCTGCAGGACGTCCGCCGGAAACCCGACGGTGCCCTGCCCGTCGGCGTGGGACAGGAAGCAGATCCAGTCGATTTCGCAGTGGTCGCTCAGCTTCCGCAGGGTCGGTAGCGTCGACTCGTCCTGGACCCGGGCGAGCAGCGAGGTCAGGTGGTCGACCAGCGGCCGATCGGGACTGATCCCGCTCTCGAGTATCCAGACCGACTGCTCATAGACCCGCGTCGAACGGCCGCCGACCGGCGAACCGGCCTCGAACGCCTCCGTCGGTGGTACGCCCAGGGCCGCGGAGATGTCGTCCGGGCGCAGCTCCCGACTCATGATCCGAATGCTGGCCCGGCTCAGTATGACCGCCATGGGAGCCCTCCTCAGCCGGCGAAAGCGGCGGCGACGGCCGCACCGAGGGCGGCCGCGCCCAGGCCAGCGACGATGCTCGCCCCGACGTTCAGGACGGCGAAGAGCCGGGCCCGGTCCTGAAGCAGCCGTACCGTCTCGTAGCCGAAGGTGGAGTACGTGGTCAGCGCTCCGCACAGCCCGGTACCGAGAGCCGCGAGCACCGGCGCCGGGGTGTGCAGCGTCCCGGCGGCGAGCAGGCCGAGCAGGAACGACCCGACCACGTTGACCGCGAAGGTACCCCAGGGAAACAGCGAGTCGTGCCGACCCTGTACCGCCCGGTCGACCAGGTACCGCAGCGGAGCCCCCACCGCCGCGCCCAGCGCGACCAGCACGACGGTCACGACCCGGCCTCGGGACTGCGGCCGACGTACCGGATGACCTCCACCGGGTCGATGATGACCAGTCCCTCCGCCACCAGCTCGTCGAGCTGGGGCAGGAAGGCACGGATCTTGTCCTCCGCGTCGACGATGATCACCGCCACCGGCAGGTCCTCGGACAGCGACAGCAGCCGGGTCGTGTGTATCCGCGACGACGCCCCGTACCCCTCGACGCCCCGCAGCACCGACGCGCCGGCCAGGCCGCTCTTGTGGGCGCGGTGCACGATCTCGGTGAATAACGGCTTGTGGTGCCACTGGTCGTCCTCGCCGACGAAGATCGTCAGGCGCAGCGCCGGGCCTTCGATTCTCATCCCGTGGTCTCCTTGCGATGGCGGATGCGGGAGGTCAGCAGCCGGGTCGCACTCACCCCGGCGTACGTGGCGGTGAGCGCGGCGAGCACCGTGGCGGCGAGGTACACCAGGGCGGTACGGGCCGCCCCGGCGATGGCCAGGTGCTGGACATCGACGACGTACGGCGAGAAGGTCGTGTACCCGCCCAGCACCCCGGTACCGAGGAACGGCCGGAGCAGCCGCCGGGTCGGCCACACGTCGGCGACGAGCACCATCAGCACGCCGATGAGCAGGCAACCGGAGACGTTGATGCCGAAGGTCGCCCACGGGAACCCGGCGGCGGGGTGCGGGTACGCCTGGCCCAGGGCGTACCGGCCGAGGGCCCCGATGATGCCGCCGGCCGAGACCGCGCCGAGAACCGGCCACGGCAGGCCGGCCCGGGACCGCCGGGCGCCGGCGAAGGGGGACGTGCTGGTCAGATCAGCTCGGGTATCGGCCACGGGCACACTCCTACCAAGGACTCTGGTAGGGACCGTTGGCGGGTACGCCCGCGGTTTCCGTCCGGACGGCGGGCCCCACCGCCGCGAGCCGTTCCGGCTCTCGGATCATGTTATCCGTACGGGCGGGCTCGGTGCAGGACGGTCCGTTCCGTCGGCCAAAGCTGGGAACGGGACCGCCGATACCGGCGACGGTCCTCGGCCAGGGACCCGCTGTCCGCACGCGTCTCGGAGTCCTGGTCTACCGGGCCTTGCAGTACCCGTTCAACGGCACGATCACAGGCGGACCACGACGTACAGCACAACAAGCGCGAGGACCACGAGGTCGCCGAGCACCTGGACCACCGGGTCGTGTACCCGCAGCCGAGTGGCGGTCGCACCCACCATGAGCAGCGCCAGCCCGACGCCGGCAGCGACACCGAGTACCGCGACCGCGATACCGGCGAGCAGACCGACTGCGCCGGCCAGCTCCAGTACCCCGACCGCCCGCCAGAGCGACGGCGAAATACCGAACCGGTCCCGGTTCCGCTCTGAGTACGGCAGGCCCAGTACCTTCATCCCGCCAGAAGCCACGAATACCAGTACGAGCACGACGGTCAGTATCCAGACGACGATCACGCGGCGAGCCTAGCGGGGACTGTGTGACTTGACCGACGCGCAGTGGGCAACGGGCCGCCGTCGGTGAGGACGGCGGCCCGCGCTACTTTGCTACGTATCTCTTACCCGCGGCTCCAGTGCTCGTTGCCGCCGGAGTTGCAGGTCCACAGGATCAGCTTGGACCCGCTGGCCGTCGCCGCGTTCAGCACGGTCACGCACTTGCCCGACTGGCTACCGCGGATGGTGCCGTCGGACTGGAACGAGAACTGCTGGTTCGCGCCGCCGTTGCAGCTCCAGACCTCCACGATCGTCCCGTTGGCCGTCGCGCCGCCCGGCGCGTCGATGCTGGCTCGCGCCGCCGTTGCAGGTCGAAATCTGCAGCTGGGTGCCGTTGGTGGTGCTGCCGTTGGGGTCGTCCATGCACTTGCCGGAGCCGACGCCGATGAACCGGTTCCCACCGCCACCCCCGCCGCCCGACGGGGTCGGGGTCGGGGTCGGCGTAGGCGTACCGCTGCCACCCAGACCCATGCTATTGCCGAGGCTGTCCAGAGCCTTCTGAACCATGGCCTGGGCGTTGTTGTTCAGGGTGGAGTTGGTGCCGTTCACGACCCAGGACGAGCCAGAGAAGATCGTCACGGTCACCCCGTTGTCAACACCACCGGTGGTGCCGCTGCTGTTGATGCCCAGCAGCGAGGCCGCCTTCACGGACGCCTCGCCCAGCTCGCGGGAGTCGTTCTCCGACGTGGTCTGGCTGTTCCCGGTCTGCGTGTCACCGAAGATCGCACCGATGACCCTGCCCTTGTAGAACATCAGCGCGAACTGCCGACCCGAGATCCCGTGCTCCTTGTAGAAGAAGTGCGGGCAGGGGGACCTGCGGTCCCAGCAGTCGTCACCCAGCACGTAGAACGGCACGTGGGACGCGCCCAGGTACCTGCCGTCGCTGGTCTTGAACGTCGTCTGGTTCTGGTGATCGGGATCGGGGTTCGGGTCGCTGCCGTCATCGTCCACGGCCAGGCTGGAGCTGTAGGCGTAGACGCCCGGCGCCACCTGGTACACGTTGACGTTCATGGCCCGCGTCATCGTGTTGATGTGCGGCTTGGAGTTGACCTGCTTCGAGGACTTCATGTTCTTCTGGATGCCAGCCAGCACCTGCGCGGCCGTGTACTGGCCGGACGCCTGCGGGGTGGTGGTCGAGGCGTTGGCGCCGTGGTTCAAGACCAGCGGAGTGACCGCCGCCAGGCTGCCCACCGCGACGAGACTAAGTACCTTGCGCGAGATCTTCACCGGTAGGTCTCCCCGGAGATAAATAGGAAGGGTATCTAACTGATAGAACAGGGGTGATAGAACCAGGTGAGAGTTTCCATGTCAACGACGCTCGATGAACCGGGCGCCGCTTTGTCCACCTTCAAGCCCGGTTGTCGCCGGAGTCCCCGTAGCCATCCGCCACCGCCCGCTGGCACAAGGACCGGCTGTTTCCTGGTAGCGGGGACAGGATTTGAAGGTGTGACCTCTGGGTTATGAGCCTGGGCCTTGTTCAGCTCCCGCCCGTGTACACCCCGTGCCGCCGTACCGTCGGCCGGCGCCGTGGAGCGCAGCCCGTACCGGCGCTCCATGTCCAGCACCGCAACACGTACCCGGCGGGTAGTCGTTGCGCGCCCACTCGGTACGCCCGTCCTGCCGGACCAGTGTGGCGGCGATGTAGACGTGATCGTCGCGTGGCGGACGGCCACCCACCGGATCGCGCGTCGTCCCGACGCCGGGCGAGACCGGCCTGGGCCATGATCTCCCGCGCGATGTGGTCCCACTGCGCGTCGCTCAGCGTCCGGTCGCCGGGCGCGAGCCGCAGCGAGCAGTGCCACACCGGCTTGCGCGGCGTACGGAACGCGGCACGCAGCGGATCTTCCAGCATCGCCACCAGCGCCCGCACGTCCCGCCGGCCGTTGGCGGCAGCCGGCGGCTCCAACCCGCCCAGGTCACCGGCGCCCTCCGACGGCGGAGACCAGGCGCCGCCGTATGTGGTCCTCCCTGCGGCCCGGGCCGAACAGGGTACGCCAGCAACCCGCCGATCCGTACCGCGCGGATGGATCCGGGCGATCACCACGGTAGCTCGCGACGGACCTGCGCGACCGCCTCGTCAACCCGCTCGACCGCCCGCCGGCATACGGCGACCGCCTCACCCAGCCACGCGCTGGCATGTAGC
>VAXX01000386.1 GCA_005885115.1 Actinomycetota bacterium
TACCGCCGGACGACGTCGAGCGCTTCGGCCTCGGTACCACAGAGGAAGTGCCCGACCCCCGACTGCTCGGTGTGCACGCGGGCGCCGCCCATCTCCTCCAGCGTGGTCTTCTCCCCGGTGACCATCTCGACCATCCGGTCCGAGCCCAGGTACATGCTCGCGTTGCCCTCGACCATCGCGACCACGTCGCAGAACGCCGGGATGTACGCGCCCCCGGCGGCGCTGGGCCCGAACAGCGCGCACACCTGGGGCACCGAGCCGCTGGCCCGTACCTGGTTCCAGAAGATGTGCCCGGCGCCGCGCCGGCCGGGGAACAGGTCGACCTGGTCGGTGATCCGGGCGCCGGCCGAGTCGACCAGGTACACCATCGGGACGCCGCTGTCGTACGCCCGCTCGATGCTCCGGATGATCTTCTCGACGGTACGGGCGCCCCACGATCCCGCCTTGACCGTGGAGTCGTTGGCCATCAGGCACACCGGCCGGCCGTCGATGCGCGCCGTACCGGTGATCACCCCGTCGGCGGGCAGCCCTTCGGCGAGCACGTTGGCGTACCGGCCGTCCTCGACGAACGTACCGTCATCGACCAGCAGGGCGATCCGCTCCCGCGCGAACAGCTTGCCCCGGGTGGCGTTGGCGGCGTGGTACTTCTCCGCCCCGCCAGCCAGCACCCGCTTGCGCAGCTGGGCGAGCGACTCGTCGTCGAGCGGCACGGGAGCCTCCCGGGATACGCGCGTACTTAACGATCGTTAGGGTAGCGCATCCGGGCCCGACGGGACACGACGGAGGCCAGTACCCCGGCTGGGTACTGGCCTCCGCGCGGATGCTCAGATCAGGCGCCAGCCTGCCCCAGCAGACCCAGGGCGTTGTTGCTGACGCTGATCGGGATGCTGATCAGGGCACCGAGCTGGTTGCCGCCCAGGATCCCGAAGTTGCTGCTGGTGCTGGTGCCACCGGAGACGCCGGCACGCAGGCCGGTCTGGTGCTGCCGGGTGAGCGCCGACTCGTCGTTGGCGTGGGCGCTGCGCGCCGCCGCCGCGTGGTGCCGCCGGCCCAGGTGCAGGCCACGGTTGTGGTGGGCGTGCTTGGTGGCCGACATGGTCGCTAGCGAGGCGCCCGCCGCCGTACCGCCACTGGCACCCGCGCCGGTCCCGGTCGCGTAACCACCCGCGCCACCGCCGGTGGTGTACCCACCGCTGCCCGTACCGCCGCCGGTGGTGTACCCACCGCCGGTGCTGCCGCCGGTGCCGCTGCCGGTCCCGGTGCCGTACCCGCCGGTGCCCGTACCGGTGCCGTACCCGCCACCGTTGCCGGAGCCCGAGCCGGTGCCGCCGCCGCAGGACGCGCTGGCGCCACCGAACAGGCCGATCGAGTTGCCGCAGATGTCGATCGGGATCGAAATGACCGGAGCCACCTGGTTGCCGCTGCCGACCCCGAAGTTGTCGCTGGTCGACCCGGCGAGGCTGGGCGTGACCATGGCCGAGGCGCCACCGGTGTGCGAGGTCGCCTGGGCGGTGCCGAGCAGGCCGATCGAGTTGCCGGACACGTCGATCGGGATCGACAGCATCGGCGCGACCTGGTTGCCGCCGACGATGCCGAAGTTACCCGAGGTGCTGCCACCGGCGGTGGCGTGCGGGGTGACCGAGGCGCTGGCGCCGGCCCCGCCGCTGGCCTGGGCGGTACCGCCCACGCCCACCGCGTTACCGGTCAGCGAGACCGGCAGCAGGGCGGACAGACCCGCCTGGTTGCCGCCCAGGATGCCGAAGTTGTGCGTGGTGGTGCCGGCGCCGGCGGCCGAGGCGCTCGCCGAGGCGGTGGCGCCGCCGCTGCCGTGCGCCGAGGCGCCACCCAGCAGGGCGATGGCGTTGCCGGACACCGAGACCGGTGCGGCGACGTCCGCCTGGACCTGGTTGCCGCTGCCGATCCCGAAGTTGTCGGAGCTGCTGGCGGCCTGGGCGGCGGCCGCGCCGCCGACGAGCAGGAAGCCGGCGGACAGAATGCCGACCTTCAGGGACTTACGAACCCACGTCTTCATGGTTTGGCTATTGGCCTTTCGAGAATGAACGAATGGGAGATGGAACGGGCGCGACGGCATGTCGGGACGATGGCCCGACGCCGCCTGTCGACAGGCGCCCGCGCTGGTGTACGTACTGACTGGCTGTACTGGCAAAGACCGACCCGGTCGTCAGCTCCACGCGTCCGCGGATACCTGCGGACCGGGGCGGGGTCTCGACAGGAAAGCGAGACCGGTGACCATGTGCTAGTCGGGTGCGAAGATCGGGGCCTCGGCCAGCAGTAGCCGGACCGGGACCTCGGTCACGTCCAGTCCACGACCGGCCCGCAGGCCGCCCGTGACCGGGCTAGCGGCGGCGAACGCGCCGCCGTCGAGGTGGGATCCCGACGCCGTTGTCGAGACCCCCGTGTTGCCCGAGCCAGGGTACGCCGGGACCGGCGTACGGTCGGGCAGGACCGGCACCTGGCGGGTGCCGGTGTCGAAGGTCGAGCCGGTGGCCCGTACCGTCGGGCGCGCGGTCGCGGCAGGGTGCCGGACCGGCGTACGGGTGGCCACCTTCGCCTCGCTCCGCACCACCGGCGCGGAGGCGGCTTCCGGAGCCGCGGTACGGACGATCCGGACCCGGTGGCCGGTGGCCGGAGCCAGCGTGGAACGCAGGCCGTCGGTCACCGGAGCCAGCAGGCCGGCGAGCGTACCGGTGCCCGGGCGGGCCGCCCCGACCAGCGGCCGGGGCGGGTCGACCAGGATGGGTTCCGGCGGCTGCCGGGATGCCGCCAGGCTGGCGGCACGGGTTGTGTGCGGCCCGACCGGCTGGTTTTCCTGGCGCGGGGCAAGGACCGCACCGAGCAGATCAACTGCCGTACGGGTGACGGGCGCGGCCAGGCTGACCACGCCCCGGTCCGTCCCCACGGTGGGGGTCTGCGCCGGCGCCGCGGCGTGTGCCGTCGCGCTGGACATCAGCCACGCCCCACCGGCGAAGCCGGCGACCAGGAGCGCACGGGTGGCCAGGCGCGTGAACCGAAGCTGCGCCATATCCCCGCCTTTCGCCCCTTTTTGCCGACTTCCATCAGGAGCAACGAGCCGGCGGGCGTGCGGTTACCGGGAGATGGTGCGGGTACGCGGCCCCGCCCGGAGTACGCCGGAGGGCAGGGTACGGCCGACGATCCGCTCGGCGAGCTCGCCCGCCGCGATCAGCCGGTCCAGGTCGATCCCGGTATCCAGGCCCAGGTCATGCAGCATGTGGACGACCTCCTCGGTCGCCACGTTGCCGGTCGCGCCGGGTGCGTACGGACAGCCGCCGAGCCCGCCGACGCTGGCGTCGAACTCCGTCACCCCCAGGTCCAGCGCGGTCAGGATGTTGGCCAGCCCGGTACCCCGGGTGTCGTGGAAGTGCAGCAGCAGGGGCCGGTCCCGGGGTACCGCGTCGAGCAGCTCCCGTACCCGCCGGGGCGTGGCCATGCCGGTGGTGTCCCCGTACGCGAGCCGGTCGGCGCCGTACGCCAGGACCCGCTCGGCGATCCCGGCGACCCGGGCCGGCGGGACGTCCCCTTCGTACGGGCAGCCGAAGCTGGTCGCCACGATCACCTCGACCGTCGCGCCCGCCGCGTGTACCAACGGGATCAGCGCCTCGATCTCGGCCAGCGACTCTTCGGTGGACCGGTTGAGGTTGGCCCGGTTGTGCGGGTCGCTCGCCGAGACCACCACCTCCAGCTCGGCGAACCCCTTGTCCAGTGCCCGTTGCGCCCCCCGCAGGTTGGGGACGAGCGCGGAGTAGCGGACGCCTTCCACGCGGGTCGCCGAGTCCCACACCGCGTCGGCGTCGGCCATCTGCGGGATCGCCTTCGGGTGGACGAACGAGACCGCCTCGATCCGCCCGACCCCGGTCCCGGACAGCGCGTCGAGCAGGTCGACCTTGGCCGCCGTCGGTACCGGCGCCTCGTTCTGCAGCCCGTCGACCTCGGCGAAGAACGGCAGGTTCTGCTTCGGGCCGGCGATCTGGAAGGCGGCCACGGCCGCCCTGGCCCGCTCGATCGCGGTGGCCCGGTCCGGCCCGGAGACGATCAGCTTGGCCATCAGTGAATCGTAGTTCGGGGTGACGGTCGTACCGGCGGCGTAGCCGGAGTCGACCCGGATACCCTCACCGGCCGGCTCGACCCAGGTGCTGATCGCGCCGGGTCCGGGCAGGAAGCGCTTCGGGTCCTCGGCGTTGATCCGCAGCTCGATGGCGTGCCCCTGGGGCGCCAGCGCGGCCGGGTCGAACGTCGGCGGCAACCCGGACGCGACGCGCAACTGCTCCTCGACCAGGTCCACGCCGTACACCGACTCGGTGATCGGGTGCTCGACCTGCAGCCGGGTGTTCATCTCCAGGAAGAAGAACTCGCCGGTGGCCGGGTCCGCGTCGAGCAGCTGCACCTTGGCGGCCGTCGGTACCGGCGCCTCGTTCTGCAGGCCGTCGCGCGGCCCGACCTCCCGGATCGAGATCACGCGCGCATACGCCCCACGATGCCGGTGTCGTAGTCGCCGGAGACGAACTCCGGGTTGTCCAGGACCTCGGCGAAGAACGGCAGGTTCTGCTTCGGGCCGGCGATCTGGAAGGCGGCCACGGCCGCCTTGGCCCGCTCGATCGCGGTGGCCCGGTCCGGCCCGGAGACGATCAGCTTGGCCATCAGTGAATCGTAGTTCGGGGTGACGGTCGTACCGGCGGCGTAGCCGGAGTCGACCCGGATACCCTCACCGGCCGGCTCGACCCAGGTGCTGATCGCGCCGGGTCCGGGCAGGAAGCGCTTCGGGTCCTCGGCGTTGATCCGCAGCTCGATGGCGTGCCCCTGGGGCGCCAGCGCGGCCGGGTCGAACGTCGGCGGCAACCCGGACGCGACGCGCAACTGCTCCTCGACCAGGTCCACGCCGTACACCGACTCGGTGATCGGGTGCTCGACCTGCAGCCGGGTGTTCATCTCCAGGAAGAAGAACTCGCCGGTGGCCGGGTCGAGCAGGCACTCGACGGTACCGGCGTTGCGGTAGCCGACGGCCTCACCGGCGCGGACGGCCGCGGCGCACAGCCGGGCCCGCAACTGCGGCGAGACGGCCGGCGACGGGGACTCCTCGAGTACCTTCTGGTTGCGCCGCTGCACCGAGCACTCCCGCTCGCCCAGCGCCACGACCCGCCCATCGGCGAGCCCGAGGATCTGTACCTCGATGTGCCGTACCCGGGGGAAGTACCGCTCGATGAGCACCGACCCGTCGCCGAACATCCGCTCGGCGAAGCCACGCACCTTGTCGTACTCCACCCGCAGCGCAGCCTCGTCGGCCGCGGCCGCCATGCCCATGCCGCCGCCGCCGGCGGCCGCCTTGACCATGACCGGGTACCCGATCCGCTGCGCCTCGGCCACCGCCGCCTCGACGGTGGCGGCCGGGTCGGTGGTCCCCGGCGCGACCGGTACGCCGGCGGCGGCCATCAGGTTCCGTGCGTTGATCTTGTCGCCCATCGCGTCGATCGCGGCCGGGTCCGGGCCCACCCACACCAGCCCGTGCTCGACGACGGTACGGGCGAAGTCGGCGTTCTCCGACAGGAACCCGTACCCGGGGTGGATCGCCTGGGCGCCGGTGGCCTTGGCGGCGGACAGGATCGCCTCCACGTTGCGGTACGACTGGGCGGGGTTGGCCGGTCCGAGGAGTACCGCCTCGTCGGCTTCGGCGACGAACGGCAGCCCGGCGTCGGCCTCGGAGTACACCGCGACGGTACGGATCCCGAGCCGCTTGGCGGTCCGGATCACCCGGCGGGCGATCTCCCCGCGATTGGCGACGAGCAGCGAGCCGATCATGTACCAACCCTTTCGCGTCAGTGGTGGTTGAGCAGTGCCGCGAGGGTGGCGGCACGCAGCAGCTCGGCGCGGCGTACCCGGTCGACCTCGCCGCCGAGGAACGGGGTCGAGTTCATCAGGCCGAACGCCGCGTGCGCGAGTACCCGCGCCTCCGGGGCGTCCAGCTCGTCCCGCAGCGCGGT
>VAXX01000387.1 GCA_005885115.1 Actinomycetota bacterium
GAGGTCGGCGTGCACGACCCGTACCCGGCGGTCTTCGGCGGCCCGGACGGCCTGGCCGTGATCCGCCCGGTGGTCGAGCGCGCCGCCGCCCTGCTGTGCCCCGGCGGCTGGCTGGGCCTGGAGCACGACGACCGGCAGGGCGTGACGGTGCCGGCGGTGATCTCGGCCACCCACCGGTACGCCGACGTGACCGACCACCGCGACCTCTCCGGACGCCCGAGGTTCAGCACCGCGCGGCGTTTGGCAGACTGCACCTCGTGATGCTCTACGACTGCCGTACCGTCGCCGACCGGGACCGCGGGGTGGAGGCGGCCGTTGACGCCGTCAAGCGCGGCGACCTCGTCGTACTCCCCACCGACACCGTGTACGGCCTGGGCGCCGACGCGTTCAAGCCGTGGGCCGTGACCGCGTTGCTGGAGGCCAAGGGCCGGGACCGGCAGATGCCCCCGCCGGTGCTCGTGGGTACCCGGGCCACCCTCGACGGCCTGGTCTTCAACCTGCCGGACACGGCGCGCGACCTGGTCGAGGCGTTCTGGCCGGGAGCGCTGACCATCGTGGTCGAGCACGCGCCCAGCCTGCAATGGGACCTCGGCGACCTGGACGGCACGGTGGCCGTACGGATGCCGCTGCACCCGGTCGCCCTCGAAGTCCTGCGCGAGACCGGCCCGATGGCGGTGTCCAGCGCCAACCTGACCGGCCAGCCGGCCGCGGTCACGGCTGAGGAGGCGCGGTCCCAGCTCGGCTTCGCCGTCAGCGTGTACCTGGAGGCCGGCGAGTGCCCGGACCGTACCCCCTCCACGATCGTCGACGTGACCGGCACCGTACCCCGACTCCTTCGCGCCGGTGCGATCCCGCTTTCGAAGCTGCGCGACGTGGTGCCCTCGATCGAGGGTCCGGAGGACTGAGCCGTGCCGCCGTTCGCCGTGCTGCACGTCTGCATGGGCAACATCTGCCGCTCGCCGATGGCCGAACGGCTGCTGCGGCTGGCGGCCTGGGAGCGGGTCGGGGACCGGGCCGACGCGCTGCTGCTGTCGCACAGTGCGGGTACCGGCGGGTGGCACGAGGGCGAGGCGATGAACCCGCCGGCCGCGCGGCAGCTGCTGCGCCGGGGCGTGGACGACCGCGGGTTCGCCGCCCGGCGGCTGCTCGGCGAGCACGTCGACGCCGCTGACCTGATCCTCACGGCGACCGCCGAGCAGGTCGACTTCGTGGTCGGGCTGCGCCCGGACGCGGCCGCGCGCACGTTCGTGTTCGGGGAGTTCGGCCGGCTGCTGTCGGCGGTGGACCCGGCCGCGCTGCCGCCGGCCGGGGCCGTTCCGGACGCGGTATATGTCCGCGGCGTCGCGCTGGTCGAGGCCGCGCACGCGGCGCGCGCCGGGCGGTCCCCCGAGCCCGGGGACGAGCTGGACGATCCGTGGGGACGCGGGGACAGCGTGTTCAGCCGGGTGGCCGGCGAGATCGATTCAGTGGTACGCCCGTTGGCGGCGGTACTGCTCGGATAGCAACCGCGGGATCGCGCTGTTTTGCTCGCATCCGCCCCCAGGCATGGGGAACGATGCATGACGGCTGATCTTCTGCGCCGATCGCCCCGTGGCACGTAGATTGAGACGGTGAGCACGTTCTGGGGTCCGGACTTCGGCGACCTGGAGCGGACGGACCCCGAGATCGCCTCGGTGGTCCTCGGGGAGCTGGCCCGGGTACGCGGCGGGCTGCAACTGATCGCGAGCGAGAACCTGACCTCACCGGCGGTACTCGCGGCGCTCGGCTCGACGCTGACCAACAAGTACGCCGAGGGGTACCCGGGGCGGCGGTACTACGGCGGCTGTGCCGAGGTGGACCGGGCGGAGTCGATCGGGATCGCCCGGGCCATGGCGCTGTTCCAGGCCGAACACGCCAACCTCCAGCCGCACAGCGGGGCGAGCGCCAACCTCGCGGCGTACGCGGCGCTGGTCCAGCCCGGCGACACCGTACTGGCGATGGACCTGCCGCACGGCGGGCACCTGACCCACGGCAGCAAGGTGAACTTCTCCGGGCGCTGGTACGGCACCGTCGGGTACCACGTCGACCAGGAGACCGAGCGGATCGACTACGACGAGGTACGCGACCTCGCGCTCGCGCACCGGCCGAAGATGATCATCTGCGGTGCCACGGCATACCCGCGGCTGATCGACTTCGCGGTGTTCCGGGAGATCGCCGACGAGGTGGACGCCTACCTCCTGGTGGACGCGGCGCACTTCATCGGGCTGGTCGCCGGCCGGGCGGTACCGTCGCCGGTGCCGTACGCCGACGTGGTCACCGCCACGACGCACAAGGTGCTGCGCGGTCCACGGGGCGGCATGATCCTGTGCCGGCGGGAGCTGGCCGACCGGATCGACAAGGCGGTGTTCCCGTTCACCCAGGGCGGGCCGTTGATGCACGTGATCGCGGCCAAGGCGGTGGCGCTGCACGAGGCGGCCCAGCCGGACTACCAGCGGTACGCCCACCAGGTCGTCGCCAACGCCCGGGCGCTCGCGCAGGGGTTGGCGGCGCAGGGGATGCGGCCGGTGTCCGGAGGTACCGACACCCACCTGGCCCTGATCGACCTGCGGGAGTTGGGCATCACCGGGCGGGAGGCCGAGGAGCGCTGCGACGCGGCGCGGATCACCCTGAACAAGAACGCCATCCCGTACGACCCGCTCAAGCCCACCATCGCCTCCGGCATCCGGGTCGGCACCCCGAGCGTGACGACCCAGGGGATGCGCGAGCCGCAGATGCGCCAGGTCGCCGAGCTGATCAGCCGGGCGGTCCGCGCCCAGCCGGGCACACCGGAGCTGGCCGACCTCGCCGACGAGGTGAACACGCTGGTCACGAAGTTTCCGGCGTACCCGCGATAACGGTTTGATGTCTGGTCGCGGCCCGGCCGCCGACCGGAGTAACGTGTGGGCCCACCCGAGACTGACGGCCCTACAAACGTTGCCACCCCTGCTGGCGCTGGTGCCGCAGGGGTCGAGTCACCGGCTCCTCCGGCCGGCTGATATGGTTCGCGCGTCATGGCCGGTGACCTGCACACGCATCGGCGTGGACGGTCCAGGTCACGCACGTTCCGCGGGCGCTGCGCACGCGGTGAACCGGGAGGGATTCCGCTATGGAAGCCGGGATGCGCGAGTCGTACGGGCCGGCTGCGGACCGGCTCGCGGCGTACGCGACCGGAGCGTCCGCGGAGTCCCTGGCCACGCTCGCGGACCAGTTGCTGGCGATCGCCGCCCTGCTCGGCCGGGAGCCCCGGCTGCGCCGGGCGCTGACCGACCCGGCGCGGGGCGCCGATGACCGGGCCGAGCTGGCCCGCAATGTACTTGGCGGCAAGGTCGAGGACGAGGCGCTCGGGCTGATCGAGGAGCTGGTCCGGCCGCGCTGGTCGAGCCCGGGCGCGTTGCGCGACGCGGCGGAGCGGCTGGGCGTGGACGCCCTGCTGGCCAGCGCCGAGCGGGCCGGGGAACTCGGCGAGGTCGAGGACGAGCTGTTCCGCTTCGCGCAGGTCACCGACGGGGCGCCGCAACTGGCGGGGGCGCTCGGCGACGCCGGTGCGCCGGTCGGGCAGCGGGCCGCGCTGGTCGGGTACCTGCTGGACGGGAAGGCGCGCGGGGTCACCGTGGCGCTGGTCCGGCTGGCCCTGGCCGGGTTCGGCGGCCGCAGCTTCAGCGCCTCGCTGGCGCGGCTGGTCGAGCTGACCGCCGAGGCCCGCGACCGGACCGTGGCGTACGTCACCTCGGCGATCCCATTGACCGAGGACGAAGAAGCGCGGCTGGGCGGGGCACTGGCCCAGCGGTACGGTCGACAGGTCTCCGTACGGGTGACCGTCGACCCCGAGATCCTCGGTGGGCTCAGCGTGCAGATCGGCAGTGACCTGTACGACGGCACCGTGCTGCGCCGCCTGCTCGAGGCGCGTACCGCCCTCACCAAATAGACCGATTTCCATCGGTCTCGTCGTACAAGCCGGAGATCTCCCGCGAGGAGGTCGGCATCGTTGCCGACGCGGGCGACGGCATCGCCCATGTCGAGGGGCTGCCCTCGGCCATGGCGAACGAACTGCTGGAGTTCGCGGACGGAACGCTGGGCGTCGCGCTGAACCTCGACGTCCGCGAGATCGGCGTCGTGGTACTCGGCGACTTTTCCGGTATCGGCGAGGGCCAGCGGGTCAAGCGGACCGGTCGGGTGCTGTCGGTACCGGTGGGGGACGCGTTCCTCGGCCGGGTGGTCGACCCGCTCGGTGCGCCGCTGGACGGCCATGGCGAGATCGCCAACGAGGGCTTCCGCGAGCTGGAGCTCCAGGCCCGGAACGTGATGGCCCGCCAGGGCGTCAGCGAGCCGCTGCAGACCGGGATCAAGTCCATCGACGCGATGACCCCGATCGGCCGGGGCCAGCGGCAGCTCATCATCGGCGACCGCAAGACCGGCAAGACCACGATCGCGATCGATACAATCATCAACCAGCGGGACAACTGGCGTTCGGGCGACCCGAAGA
>VAXX01000105.1 GCA_005885115.1 Actinomycetota bacterium
CCGGTCGGTCGAGCCGGTCAGGGTGGCGCGGCCGCGCTCCAGGGCGGTATCGCTGATCTCCACCGCGTGTACGGCGATCCCGTTGCGGGCGAAGACCTCGACGATACCGGCGCCCATGGTGCCGAGCCCGACTACGCCCACGGTGCGAAACTCCCGGGCCACACTGCCCTCCCTAAACGACTG
The DNA here is from genome assembly GCA_005885115.1 of Actinomycetota bacterium. GTDB lineage: Bacteria > Actinomycetota > Actinomycetes > Mycobacteriales > Micromonosporaceae > AC-43. The sequence continues at coordinate 184 of VAXX01000105.1, forward strand.
TTCAGTACTACCGGGCAGTCTGCCATGTCCGCCCGGTACCCCGCTGTGGCGCGGGACTCAGCGGGCCCGGTCCCTCGCGGCGCCACGGCAGGCGTACCCATGAGTAAGTTTCGGATTTAGACTCGGCGGTATGACCGCGATCCGCACCCCCGGCGTGCCCGTCATCGAGGACGGCGTCCTGCTCTCCACGAACCCGGCCACCGGTGAGGAGGTGGGGCGGTTCCCGGTCGCGGACGCGGCCGAGGTGGCGGCCACCGTGACCCGCGCGCGGGAGGCGGCGGCCTGGTGGGCCGCGCTGGGCTTCGCCGGCCGCCGGGCCCGGCTGCTGCGCTGGCGGGCGAGCCTGGCCAACCGGATCGAGGAGCTGGCCGAGCTGGTCCACCGGGAGACCGGCAAGCCGGTCGCCGAGGCGATCGTGGAGTCGGCCGGCGCGATCGACCATGTGGCGTGGGCGGCCAGGCACGCGCGGTCGGTGCTCGGGCCGCGGCGGGTGGGCAGCACGCTGATGCAGATCGAGTACGCCTCGCACCTGGAGTACCAGCCGTACGGGGTGATCGGGGTGATCGGCCCGTGGAACTATCCGGTGCTGACCCCGCTGGGCTCCATCGCGTACGCGCTGGCCGCCGGGAACGCCGTCGTCGTCAAGCCCAGCGAGTACACCCCGGCCGTGGCCGCCTGGCTCGGGGCGCGCTTCGCCGAGGCGGTGCCGGAGCAGCCGGTACTCCAGACCGTCTACGGGGCCGGGGACACCGGCGCGGCGCTGTGCCGCTCGGGCGTGGACAAGCTGGCCTTCACCGGTTCCACCGCGACCGGGAAGAAGGTGATGGCCGCGTGCGCGCAGACCCTCACGCCGGTGCTGCTGGAGTGCGGCGGCAAGGACGCGATGGTGGTCGATGCCGACGCCGACCCCGACCGGGCCGCCGCGGCCGCCGTCTGGGGCGGCCTGACCAACGCGGGCCAGACGTGTGCCGGCATTGAACGGGTGTACGTGGCCGACGCCGTGTACGACGCGTTCCTCGACCGGCTCGTGGACCGGGCCGCCCGGTTGAAGGTGGGCGTCGAGGACGGCTCGGACGTCGGGCCGATCACCATGCCGGCCCAGTTGGACGTGATCCGGCGGCACATCGCCGACGGGCTGGCCCAGGGTGGCCGGGCGGTACTCGGCGGGGCCGATTCCGTTGCGGCACCGTACGCGTACCCGACGATCCTGGTGGACGTACCGGAGGATTCGGCGGCGGTGACCGAGGAGACGTTCGGGCCGACCTTGACGGTCACCCGGGTACGGGACGCCGACGAGGGCGTACGCCTGGCCAATGCCAGCCGGTACGGGCTGGGCGGTGCGGTGTTCTCCCGGCGCCGGGGGATGGCCCTGGCCCGGCAGATGCGCTCGGGGATGACCTCGGTCAACTCGGCCATCTCGTTCGCCGGTATGCCCACCCTGCCCTTCGGCGGCGTCGGTGACTCCGGCTTCGGGCGCATCCACGGCGCCGACGGGCTCCGCGAGTTCAGCCGCCCCAAGGCCATCACGAGACGCCGGATGCGCTCCCTGTTGCCCTCGCTGACCTTCGACCGCACCCCCAAACAGGTAGCCATGATCGCCCGAGCGGTCAAACTGATCCATGGCCGCCCGCACCGACGTGGATGAACCACCACGAACATAAGGGCGCCAGCCCGAAGGGCTGAAAGACCGCAAGCCGAAGACGGCCGGCTTCAGCCCCAGGTGAAGCTGCCCGGCCAGCAGGCGTCGGCCAGAGCGGACTCACCGGTCGCGCTCGGGTGGAAGTAGTCGACCGGGCTCAGGTCGTCGATGCCCAGCGTCGCGTTGTGTACGGCGCCGCCGTCGTACCGGCAACGCGGCCCGAAGTCCTTGCACGCCTTGGCGAGGATCGTGTTGTACGCGGTGATCCGGTCCCGGAACTGCTGTCGCCGAGCGACATCAGCCGGCGCCGTGGACGTCGGGTTGGCCAGCAGCGTCGGGCACACGCCCAGCGCCCAGACCTCCCGCGCGGCCCGGTTCGGGTGGGCGACCTCCCAGACCCGGTACACGTCCGGGATGCTGACCACGAGCACCCGCGCCTTGGGCAGCCCGGCCCGCAGCGCGTTCAACGCCACGGTCGCCTGTACCTCGAACTCGGTCGTACCCGTCATGTCGCCGAGCCGGCTGCGGCAGGCGTCGTTGGCCCCGATCAGGATCGCCACGTAGTCCGGCCGGTGCCCGACCGCGGCGGTGGCCTGACCCGGCAGGTCGTCGATGGTCGCGCCGGCGGTGGCCAGGTTGACCGCGTGGCCTTTGATCGCCGGGTTGCCGGCGAGGATCCGCTTGTAATGGCTGTCCACCAGAACACCGTCGCCGGTGGCCCAGGAGTTGCGCGGGCAGGCGGACAGGCTCAGGCAGGTGCCGTACCCGGCGGTGATCGAGTCACCGAGCGCGGCCATCGACGACGGCAGGTCCTTCGCGGCCGGCGCCGACCCGCCGGCCACGCCGTCCGGGCCGCCGCCCTTGCAGGCCAGGGCGACCAGGGCCAGGACGGCCGCGGCGACCAACGCCAGCCCGCGCTTCACGCGCCGCCCAGGGCATGCACGATGCGCTCACCCAGGGGGGTACCGAGGCCGGTGCAGGCATCCCAGCCGGTACCCGCGTGGTAGCCGCCGTTGTCTCCGCTGGTGATGTCGGTGAAGGCGCTCGGGTTGGCGTACAGGCGTTCGTGCGGGGCACCGGCCGGGGTGCCGTTGAGCTTGTTGGCGAGCACCGTCAGGCCGGTCCACAGTGGAGCGACCGCACTGGTACCGCCGATGACGAGGTCCTGCCCGTTGACCCGGACCTGGTACCCGGTCAACGGATCCGCGTCACCGGCCACGTCCGGTACCCCGCGCCCGGGCCTACCGGACGGGTTCGCCGGTACGCCGGCGGAGTTCTGGTACCCGGGCGGTCCGAAGTGGACACTCACCCCGCCGCCGGTCGCGCCGTGCCCGGTGGCCGTCTCGTTCCAGACCACCTCGCCGGAGTCGTCCAGGCGGGTACCCCCGCAGCCGACCACGTTCGGGCTGGAGGCCGGGAAGTCGACGTGGTCGCCGGGCCCGGCCCGGTCGGCCGACCCGTCGTCGCCGGCCGCCGCGTAGACCGTGACGCCGAGGGTGGCCGCGTCGGCGAACAGCGCGTCGTACGCGTCGAGCGCCTGCGCCGTCCAGGTCGGTTCGGCGCCGCCCCAACTGATCGAGACGACCGAGGGCTTACGGCGGTCGTGCAGGGCGGCGGCGACCGCGTCGTAGAAGCCGCGGGTGGTGTTGGGTGCGAAATACACCACCACGTGTACGCCGGGCGCCACCGCACCGATCACCTCGATGTCGAGCATCACTTCGGCATCGGCGTCGTCGCCCGGTGCGTTGCGGGCCCCGTCGACGGAGACGGCGGTGACGGTCGGCGGGGTGATGTCCTGTGCGGTGACGTACTCGGTCAGGTCGGTCCGCCGGTACCCGCCGCCGAGCTCGATGACCGCGACCGTCTGACCACCACCGTCCACAGTGGACGGAAAGCCGTACCGGGCGGCGATCTGCTGTGGCGGGAAGCCTTTGGCGGCCGCGTGCGGAAACATCACGCCCTCGGCCGGCGGCGCGATCACGAAATGCGCCATCGCCTGGGGCCGGTCGTCGAGCCCGAGTACGGCCACCACCCGCCCGGTCAGCTCCGCCGGTACCCGTACCGAGCCCTCCCGACCCCGGTACGTCCGGTCGTCCAGCGCGTACTCGCCCAGGTCCACCCCGAACGCGGAGTTCATCTGGGTCACCGTGCCGATCAGGCCGATCGAGCGGGCGGCCAGGTCGACCCGGGTGACCGCGAGCCCGTACCGGTGGGCGAACGTCTCCACAAGTGCGACGTCCTCGGGATCGGCCGGCGCGCCGGGGCGGGGCGCGGCCCGCCGGAGTACCACGGTCACCTCGACCGGCTGGTGCGGGTACGCGTCGCCGATCCGGCTGGCGCCCGGCGCCGGTACCCGGTGACTGCCCGGGACTACGTGATGCTGCTCGGTCATGACCGAAAGGGTAGGCGCCGGCGTACCCGCTGTCACTGGACCACCCGGCCCGTGTACCCGCAGACTGTTGCCGTGTCCCGCCTCACCAGCATCGTCCAGCGGCTCGGTCACCGGCGCTGGTTCGCGATCGCCGGCCGCCGGTTCGTACCCGTGGACCGGTGGCTTTTCCGCCACACAAGAGGCCGCTGGTCCGTGCTGGACCGCAGCGGCCTGCCGTCGCTGCTGCTGACCACGACCGGGAGACGCTCCGGCGAGCCCCGGACCCAGCCGCTGCTGTACGCGACCGACGGCGACGGGTACGTGGTGATCGGCTCCAACTGGGGGCAGCAGCACCATCCGGCGTGGACGGCGAACCTGCTCGCCGATCCGTCCGCCGCCGTGACGATCGGCGACGAGGTGATCCCGGTACGCGCGACCCTGGCCACCGGCGCCGAACGTGAGCGCCTGTGGGCGTTGCTGGTGGACCTGTGGCCGGCGTACGAGACGTACCGGGAGCGGGCCGGCGGGCGGGAGCTACGCGTCTTCCGGCTGGATCCCGCGTAGCCGGTCGACCAACCGTTGCAGGGCCGCGAGTTCGGCCCGCAGCGCCTTGCGACCCGGCCGGGTCAGGGCGAGCCAGGTACACGGCCGGCGCCCGTCGTACCCCTTGCGGATCTCCACCAACCCGGCGTCCTCCAGCACCCGCAGGTGCCGGCTGAGGTTTCCGTCGGTCAGCTCCAGCTCCTCGCGCACGGTCGTGAACGTGCACTCGCTCGCCTCGCTGAGCATCGCGAGGATGCCCAGCCGTACCCGCTGATGCACCGTCTCGTCCAGGGCCAGCGACGGGTGCGCCTCGTCGGTGCTCACGCGCGCGCCGCCCGCGACCGCACCGCGGCCAGGACCACCCACACCAGCAGCGGCAGGCACATCAGCGCGAGCATGCCGGGGACCGGCAGGTCGGTCTGGCCGCCCAGCCCGATCGGCTGTCCGCCGTCGAACAGCCGGTACAGCCAGTACGGCAGTTGCCCGTACAGGGTCGCGCCCTGCCACCAGGCCAGCAACGCCAGCCAGCCGCCGGCTGCGGCCAGCGTCGGCGCGCGCTCGACCCAGGCGAGCGCCACCAGGCTCGCGGCGACCGCGATCAACGGGGTGGCGAACCCGGATCCCCAGCGCAGCCCGACATCGATGTGGGCCGCATACGGGTCCGCGGGTGGCTCGGTCGGCACCGCCAGGAGTACGACCAGCAAGAGCAGGGCACCCAGTCCCACCGCCGCGAACAGCCGCCAGGCCACCCGGAACCCGGTCTGTCGTGCCCGGCGCCGGTACCACCATGCGATGACGGCGAACGCGGCGGGCAGCCCGACCAGCCAGTAGAGGTACGACACGGGCGGGCTGAGCTGCTCCGCGGGGAGTCCGGCCCAGTAGGGGAACTGGACGATTCCGATCGAGTTCCAGTGCGCGGTGGGGGGCGCGGACCGGTAGAGGACGGTGCTCAGCAGGACGAGTGCGGCGAGCACCGCCGCCGGTACCCACGCGCCACCGTGCGCCCGTCGGCGGCTGCGGGCCTTGAGCCGCTCCACCTCGCGCAGCGTCTGTTCAGGATCCTCAATCGTCATTCAAGCTTTGTATCGCAAAGTTCCCTGCGTTGTAAAGGCCGGCCCGAGGCGCGGTTGACCCGGGCCGGCCCTTCAGTACGTCCTAGGGATTGCGGTGGATGACGAACGGGATCGCGCTCGGGTGCTTGCGGTGCGCACCGAGGAATACCCGCCCGGTCGGCAGCTTCTTGCCGTTGGCGGTCAGCCCACTCACCCGCAGCCACGGGGCACAGGCGGTGTGGAAGTCGATGCCGTCGACGAAGCCGAAGTCGTTGAACTTGTACGTGATCGTCTTCTTGTCCTTCGACAGCGTCGCGACGTCACCCTTCTCCAGCTTCACCGGCTCCATACCCATCGGTACGGGGCTGGTGATGACACCGGCGAAGACCACCTTCTCGGTACCCTTGTGGGTCACGCGAAGGTGGAAGCCCTTCGCGTCGTGCCACAGGTAGTCGCCGCCCGGGCTCTGCGCGCTGAACCCGGTCGGGAAGCCCTGGACCACGCTGACCCACGGCGCCGCGTCGCAGCCGCCGCTCTTGGACGGGCTGGGCGAAGCACCGGCGGTCACCGTGGTCGCCGCACCGGCCGGTATCGTGGCGAAGGCGAACGCGGCCGCGACGGCGGCGAAGCTGCCGGCCGCGACCATGAACACACGACGGGACATGAATTCCCCTTTCGTTTCGGCCGGCTGGGGACGCCGGCCCGACGCGGCAGAGGCTTCCGGTCGCGAATAACGCATTGATGACCTTCTTGTTCGAGCGATGTAAATGCGTGTACCCAGCGGTACGGAGAGTCACCGTATCCGCAGGCCACGGGGGTTTGTTCAATGAGAGCGGCGTGAACGCGGCTTCCACGAGGCGGGAACGGATACGGCCCCCTCATGCCGCCAGGCAGAAGCCACGGCTCCGGCGGCCGTACGAGAGAGCACTTCAGAACAGGGTGAGCTCGTCGCGGACGACTCCACGCAGGGCGTCGTAGTCGACGACCACACACCGGATCCCCCGGTCCTCGGCCAGTACCCGGGCCTGTGGCTTGATCTCCTGCGCGGCGAACACCCCGGAGACCGGGGCCAGCAACGGATCCCGGCCGAGCAGGTCGAGGTACCGGGTCAACTGCTCAACGCCGTCGATCTCCCCGCGCCGCTTCACCTCGACGGCGACCGTCGCGCCCGCGCCGTCGCGGCAGAGCAGGTCGACCGGACCGATCGCGGTCGGGTACTCCCGGCGTACCAAGGTGAATCCCGCGCCCAGCGCGACCGGTGACGCGGCGAGCAGCTCCTGCAGGTGTGCCTCGACCCCGTCCTTGCGCAGGCCGGGGTCGGTGCCCAGCTCGTACGAGCTGTCCTGGAAGACCTCCTCCAGAGTGATCCGCAGTTCCTCGCCGGCCTTGTTGACCACCCGCCAGACGCCGGGCGCCTCCTCGATGCGGCACGGCGGGCTCATCCAGTTGAGCGGCTTGTACGCGCGGTCGTCCGCGTGGATCGAGACCGACCCGTCCGCCTTGACCATGAGCAGCCGGGTGGCCGGCGGCAGGTGTGCCGTGAGCCGACCGATGTAGTCCACCGAGCACCGCGCAATCACCAACCGCACCCCGCGAGGGTACCGCTGTGCCACGGTGGCGCGGCGGTGCCATGCTGGTACCCGTGTTCGAACTGCTCACCGGCATGGGCCTGTCCGCATCGGCTGGCCTCAATGCCTGGATCCCGCTGCTGTCCGTCGGGCTGCTGTCCCGGTACACCCATCTGATCACGCTGCCGCCCAGCTGGCACTGGCTGTCCAACGGCTGGACGCTGGCGATCCTCGCGGTGCTGCTGCTGATCGAGATGGTGGCCGACAAGATCCCGGTGGTCGACCATCTCAACGACGTGGTGCACACGGTGATCCGACCGACGGCGGGCGGGCTGGCGTTCGGCGCGGCGTCGCAGTCGCAGACGGCCACCGTGTCGGATCCCGGACAGTTCTTCAGTGGGCACCAGTGGATCCCCATCGCGGCGGGCGCGGCCATCGCGCTGTGCGTGCACGGCGTGAAGGCGACGGCACGGCCGGTCGTCAACGCCACGACCCTGGGCATCGGTACGCCGTTCGTGAGCCTCGCCGAGGACGTGCTGAGCGTGACGATGTCGCTGGTGGCCATCGTCGTACCCATCCTGATCGTGGTCTTCCTGGCCGGGATCGTACTGTTCTTCGTCTGGGTCCGGCGGCGTCGTCGGCGGCGCAGGGCGGAGAAGCTGGCGGCGCGGCTGGCCCGCGCCGGCTGATCCCGCCGGCGTGGCCCGCGTGACAGGCCGCTGGGACAATCCGGATAATTAGGGCGCCAGCTCGTCAGTCCGGAGGTCCGATGTCGTCACCGTCCGCGGTCAACCTGCCGTTATCGGAGGTACGCCGGGCGGCGCACGACGTGCACACCGCGAGCCGCCGGCTGGCGCGGGTACCGGCGTTGGCGGCCGCGCTCGGGCACCTGGACGCCGCGGCCGGGGCGCTGCTCCTGGCCGAACACGCGTTGCAGGGGTACGCCGTCTCGACCCGGCCACCGCCTCAATCCTCCACTGTGGACACCGCGGTACCGGTGACCTGGTGGACGGCCCGCATCGCCGTCCTGACCGGGGTCCACCCGTCCCCGGTACCCGCCCCCGACCTGCTCGACGACGCGCTGGCCCGGGCGCAGGACGGGGACCGGGACGGCCTGGCCGCCGTGCTCGCCGGTGCCGACCCGACCGACGGGCTCGGGCTCGCCGCCCGGACCGCCCCGTACGTCCAGCACTACGCCGACCGCGCCGAGCGCCCGTCCGCAGCCCTGGACACCGTCCGGGAGCTGCTGCCCGGGCTGCCGCCGGGAGTGGCCGAGGCGGTCCTCGCCGGTACGCCGGACGGGCCCTGGGACGGGCACCCCGCAGATCGCGCGGTCGCCGGCACCGTACTCCTCGCCGGGCTGCTGAGCCTGTTGGGGCACAAGGGGTTGCCCGGTGACTAGCCAACGTGCCGCGGTGATCGCCACGGTACGGGAGCAGCTCGCCGTAGCGCGCTCGGCTGCCCGTACCACGCTGGCCGGCGCCGAGGCCGCGCACTGGCGGGCGCAGGCCGCCCTCGACGCGGCCCGGCTGCGGCTGGCCGCCGACGAGCCCCGGCTCGCGGTCGAGCGCGCCAACCGGATCGCGGCCGCGCAGACCCGGTACGCCGGGCGGCGCGCCGAACTGGCCGCGGCGCTGGCCATGGTCGCGCCCGCCGCCGCACCCGGCGCGGCCGGCGAGCCCTGGGCCGGTTGGGCGCCCACGCCCGGTACGCCGCCCGGCCTCTACCGGATCGGCATGCTGTGCGGGTACGACGTACCGGCGCTCGTGCCCCTGCTGGGCCGGGCCCACCTGACCGTGCACGGTGGCTCGGCGCGCAGCGTCGACGGGTTGATCGCCGGGCTGCTGCTACGGGTGCTCGGCAGCACCCCGCCCGGTACCGTCCGGATCGACGTGTACGACCCGGACGGGCTGGCGCCCGCGCTCGCCGGGCTGGTCCGCCACCTCGACGCCGGCGACGTATCCCGGCCGGAGCCGTGGCGCGTCGCCGTACTCCTGGCTCCTCCGGGCGGGGTGGCGTTGGCCGAGCTCGCGCGTACCCGTGGGGTACACGTGATCGCGAAGGACCTCAGCGTGCCCGGGGCCATCACCGTCCACTTCGGACAGACGGTCACCACCAGCCTCACCGGTACGCTGCCCGTCGCGCTCGATCCGGTACCGCCGCCGGAGCTGATCCACCGGGCGATGTCCCATGGCCGTTGACGAGTACGGGCTGCTCTGCACCGAACTGGCCAGCGCGACCGCACAGCGGGACGCCGACGTCAGGGCGGCTGAACAATCCTATGTGGACTGTGTCGCGGCGCTCACCGCCGACATCACCTCGGCCGAGGCGGCGCTGTCCACTGTGGACATTCAGGTACGGGCGGCCCGGCGCCGCGTCGGCCGGATCGACGCCCACGCCACCACGTTGTGGGGCCGGGCGGCGGACGTACTCGGTCGCCGGGTCGGTGCCCTGCCCGGTCCCATCCTGTCCACCGTGGACGCCGAGCCGGCGACGGCGTTGCGGCAAGTGGATACCGTGCTGCGTCGGTACCGGCTGGGCCCGGTACCGGTCCGCCTGCCCAGGCGGTTCGTCGTGGCGCTCCCGCTGCTCGGTGCCGTCGGCGCGGTACCGGTCGTCGGCGCCGGACACGCGCTCGGGATCGGGCTGCTGAGCCTGGTCCTGGCTCCGTTTCCCGGGCTGCTCGCCGCGCGTACCCTCGCCCACCGCCGGTACGCGGGCTGGCTCGATGTCGGTGCCGTCGCGCTGACCGTGTTCGGCGCCCTGCTCGGGGCCGGTGCGGCGCTCGTCATGACGAGCTGAGGCCGGCCGCCTCGCGGACCACCGTCACGAGGTCGTCGATGATCCCGGTGAGCCCGAAGTCCTTGGGCGTGAACACCCGCGCGACGCCGGCCGCGCGCAGCTTCGTCTCGTCCCCGGCCGGGATGATCCCGCCGACCACCACCGGTACGTCGGCCAGGCCGGCCGCCCGTAGCCCGTCGAGCACCGCCGGTACCGCCGCGAGGTGCGAGCCGGACAGCACCGAGAGCCCGACAATGTTGACGTCCTCGGCGACCGCTGCGGCGACGATCTGCTCCGGGGTGAGCCGGATCCCCTGGTACACCACCTCGAAACCGGCGTCCCGTGCCCGTACCGCGATCTGCTCCGCGCCGTTGGAGTGCCCGTCCAGGCCGGGCTTGCCCACGAGTATCCGCAGCCGGCCGAGCCCGAGCTCGGCGGCGGTACGGGCGACCCGGGCGCGGACGTCGGCCAAGGAGGCGTCGCCGGAGGCACCCGATGAGGCGGACAGGCCGGTCGGCGCCCGGTACTCCCCGAACACCTCGCGCAGTGCCCCGGACCACTCCCCCGTCGTCACGCCGGCCCGGACACAGTCGAGCGTCGCCGGCATCAGGTTGGTCGAGGTGGCCGCATCGGACGTCAAGCGTGCCAACGCTTCCACGACCGCCGACGCCGAACGGGACGCCCGCCAGGACGCGAGTGAAGCGACAGCGGCGGCCTCCACCGCCGGGTCGACCTGTTCGATCGCCTCCGCGCCGGCGGCGGTCAGCGGGGACGGTTCGGTCTCGGTGAACCGGTTGACCCCGACCACGACGTCCTCGCCGGCCTCCAGGCGCTGCCGTTTGCGGGCCAGCGACGAGACCAGCGCGCTCTTGAGGTACCCGCTCTCCACGGCCGCCACGATCCCGCCCTGGTCGAGGATCTGGGTCAGCTCGGTACGCGCACCGTCCACAATGGACCCGACAAGCTGGGCCACCACCGGTGAACCGTCGAACAGGTCCGGGTACTCCAGCAGGTCCGACTCGTACGCGAGCACCTGCTGCAACCGCAGCGACCACTGCTGGTCCCACGGCCGGGGCAGCCCGAGCGCCTCGTTCCAGGCGGGAAGCTGTACGGCCCGGGCGCGCGCCGAGCGGGACAGCGTGACGCCGAGCATCTCCAGCACGATGCGCGCCACGTTGTTCTCCGGCTGCGCCTCGGTCAGGCCGAGCGAGTTGACCTGCACCCCGTACCGGAAACGCCGTTGCTTCTCGGAAGTGACGCCGTAGCGGGTCAGCGTGATCTCGTCCCACAGCAGCGCGAAGGCCCGCATCTTCGCCATCTCCTCGACGAAGCGCACGCCCGCGTTGACGAAGAAGGAGATCCGCGCGACCACCTCCCCGATCGGGAGTTCGGGCGAGGCGGCCCGCACGGCGTCGAGAACGGCGACCGCCGTCGCGAGCGCGAACCCGACCTCCTGCACCGGCGTCGCCCCGGCCTCCTGCAGATGGTACGAGCAGATGTTGACCGGGTTCCACTTCGGCAGGTTCGTTACGGCGTAGGCGATCGTGTCCGCGATCAGCCGCAGCGAGGGCCCGGGTGGGAAGATGTACGTCCCCCGGGACAGGTACTCCTTGACGATGTCGTTCTGCGTCGTGCCGGCAAGCGTAGCCAGCGACGCCCCTTGCTCGGATGCGACAACGACATACAGCGCCAGCATCCACATCGCCGGCGCGTTGATCGTCATCGAGGTATTGGCATCCACCAAGGGGATGCTGTCGAACAACGCCCGCATGTCGCCCAGGTGCGCCACCGGCACCCCGACCCGGCCGACCTCACCCCGGGCCAGCTCGTGGTCCGGGTCGTACCCGGTCTGGGTGGGCAGGTCGAACGCGACCGACAGGCCGGTCTGCCCCTTGGCCAGGTTGCGCCGGAACAGCGCGTTGCTGGCCGCCGCCGAGGAGTGCCCCGCGTAGGTACGCATCACCCAGGGCCGGTCCGGCGGGTCCAGTCGGTACGCCATGCCTCGCAGCGTACTGAACGGTAGCTTAGGGTGTCCGGTGAGTTCGGTCACCGCCCAGAAATCCACCCGGGGGTGCATGCGGGTCCACCTACGCGTGGTGCACCCTGACGGCATGAGCGACGACGCGTTCTCCTCAGCGGAGGAGCCAACATGACAGCCGAACCCGCGATCCGCGTCCGTGGATTGCGCAAGACCTATGGGCACCACGTCGCGGTCGAGGGGCTCGACCTCGAGGTCCACCGGGGCGAGTGCTTCGCGCTGCTCGGGCCCAACGGGGCCGGCAAGACGACCACGGTCGAGATCCTGGAGGGGTACCGCCCGCGCAGCGCCGGCGAGGTGAGCGTGCTCGGCCTGGACCCGGCCCACCCGACCCGCGACTGGCGGGCCCGGGTCGGCATCGTGCTCCAGTCGATCGGCGAGTTCGAGGCCCTGACCGTACGCGAGGTGGTCAGCCACTTCGCCCGCTACTACCCGGCGCCGCGCGACCCGGACGAGGTCATCGTCTCGGTCGGCCTGGCCGCCAAGGCGACGGCGCGCACCGGCAACCTGTCCGGCGGCCAGCGCCGCCGGCTCGACGTCGCGCTCGGCATGATCGGCCGCCCGGAACTGCTGTTCCTCGACGAGCCGACGACCGGCTTCGATCCCGAGGCGCGCCAGGAGTTCTGGGAGCTGATCCGTGGCCTGTCCGCGGAAGGTACCACCATCCTGCTGACCACCCACTACCTCTACGAGGCCGAGGCGCTCGCGCACCGGGTCGGGGTCATCGCCGCCGGCCGGATGCTGGAGGTCGCGACCCCGGCGACGCTGGGCGGGCGGGCCGACGCCGCGACCCTGGTCAGCTGGGACGGCCCGGACGGCCGCGAATCAACGGCAACCGATACGCCGACCGCCGAGGTGGCCAAGCTCGCCGCGCGCTTCGGCGGCGAGGTGCCCGGGCTCACGGTCGCGCGGCCCACGTTGGAGGACATCTATCTCGCGATGATCAGCAAGGAGTCGCAATGACCACCACCACAGTGGTACGCGCCGGACGCGGCCCCGCACACGTCGCCCGGACCGGTTGGGCGCGTGGGGTTCTGGAGGTACGCGAGTTCTTCCGGCAACGCGAGTCCGTGGTGTTCACGCTCGCCTTCCCGGTCATCTTCCTGCTCATCTTCGGCTCGATCCTCAACTTCCCGATCCAGGGCGGCCTCAAGTTCACCCAGTACTTCGCGCCCGGCATCATGGCCGTCGGCCTGTTCGGGGCCAGCTTCCAGAACCTGGCCATCCAGATCGCCGTCGAACGGGACAAGGGCATCCTCAAGCGTCTGGAAGGAACGCCGATGCCCCCGGCGGCGTACTTCGTCGGCAAGGTGCTCATGGTGCTCGTCATGGTGGTACTGGAGATCGTCATCCTGCTCGCCATCTCGGTGGCGCTGGGCAAGGTGAGCCTGCCGACCGACTGGCACCGCTGGGTGACCCTGCTCTGGGTGACCGTGCTCGGGGTGGCCGCCGGCTCGATCCTCGGGATCGCCTTCTCGTCCGTCGCCCGTACCGGCAAGTCCGCGCCCGCCGTGGTGACCCCGGTCGCGCTGATCCTCCAGTTCATCTCCGGCGTGTACTTCGTCTTCACCGGGTTCCCGAAGCCGTTGCAGTACATCGGCGCGTTCTTCCCGTTGAAGTGGATCGCGCAGGGCTACCGCTCGGTGTTCCTGCCCGGGTCGTACGCGCCGTACGAGGCCGGCGGCGGCTGGGAGCACGGCCGCACCGCCCTGGTACTGGGGGCCTGGGCGGTCGTCGGTCTGGTGCTGGCCGTCCGTACCTTCCGCTGGCGCAACGGCCGCGACGCCTGAGGTACGTCCCGGGCGCGGCTTCTAGTACGAGTAGAAGCCGCGCCCGGTCTTGCGGCCCAGGTCCCCGGCGGCGGCCATGCGCTGCAACAGTTCCGGCGGGAAGAACTTCGGGTCGGCGGTGTCCTCGTAGA